>JAHHRT010000048.1 GCA_020025615.1 Oscillospiraceae bacterium
CACTCGGAGATATATCCTGCAATCTTGGGGGCAGAATCCAGCACCGAGGTCATCAGGGCCGCCATATACTGCCGGGGATAGTGGCACTTTAAGTATGCCGTCTGATAGGTCACCACCGCATAGCACACGGCGTGGGCCTTATTAAAGGCGTAGTTTGCAAAGGCGACGATTTCATCATAGATCGACTGAGCCGCCGCCTCACTGACACCGTTGGCAATGGCACCGGGGATATTCTGGTCCGGGTCACCGTAGACGAAGACCTGGCGTTCCTGCTCAATGACCTTCATCTTTTTCTTGGAAATTGCCCGGCGGATGTTGTCCGCCTGGCCCATGGTATAGCCGCCCAGACTGCGGAAAATCTGGATAACCTGCTCCTGATAGACGATACAGCCGTATGTGACCTTCAGAATCGGTTCCAGGTGCGGGGTCTTATAGGTGATCTTACTGGGGTCCAGCTTGTTGGCAATGAACCTGGGAATGGAATCCATAGGGCCGGGCCGATAAAGGGCCACAATAGCCGTCAAGTCTTCAATGGAAGTGGGCTTCATGTTGATGCACACACCGGTAATACCGGCGGATTCCAGCTGGAACACGCCCTGGGTTCGTCCCTCTGCCAGCATGGCAAAGGTCTCCGGGTCATCATCCCGGACCTTGGAAATATCGAAGTCCGGCTGGAGCTTTCGAATCTCCCGCTGGGCTTCATCAATAACCGTCAGGTTCCGAAGGCCCAGGAAGTCCATTTTCAGAAGGCCCAGTTCCTCAATGGTGGTCATGGTATACTGGGTGACGATGGTATCGTCATTTCTGGAAAGGGGCACATAGGTATACACCGGGTCTGCGGTGATCACCACGCCCGCCGCATGGGTGGAGGTATTTCTGGGCATTCCCTCCAGGCTCATAGCCGTATCAATGAGCTTGCGGGTCCGCTCCTCGTTGTCGTACATCTCCTTGAGCTGGGGGGACTTTTTCAGTGCCTCCTCCAAGGTGATGTGGGGTTCCGCAGGAACCAGCTTGGCTACCACATCGGTTTCCCCGTAGGTGAAGTTCAGGGCACGGCCCACATCTCGAATGGCGCCCCGGGCCGCCATGGTGCCGAAGGTTGCAATCTGGGCCACATGGTCTGCGCCATATTTGCGCATAACGTACTCAATGACCTCGCCCCGGCGCTCCTGGCAGAAGTCCGTATCGAAATCAGGCATACTGACTCGCTCAGGATTCAGGAACCGTTCGAAAATCAGATTGTACTTCATGGGGTCCACTTCTGTAATGTGGATGCAGTAGGCCACAATCGATGCTGCACCGGAGCCACGGCCCGGGCCCACCGGGATGCCGTTTTCCTTGGCATAGCGGATAAAGTCCCAGACAATGAGATAGTAGTTCACATAGCCCATGCGGCTGATAACACCGATTTCATATTCCAGGCGCTCCCGGTAGCTGTCCGGCGGGTTGTCGTACCGCTCTGCAAATCCCTTCATACACAGCTCCCGGAAGTATTCCTCGTTGGTATACCCCTCCGGCACCGGGAAGGAAGGCAGATGGTATTCATGGAATACGAAATCCAGATTGCACCGCTGTGCAATTTTGACGGTATTTTCAAAGGCTTCGTCGCACTCAGGGAACAGCTGCCGCAGTTCTTCTTCGCTCTTTAGATAGAACTCCTGGGTTTCGAAGCGCATACGGTTCTCGTCCTCGATGGTCTTGCCCATCTGGATGCACAGCAGCACGTCCTGCATCTGGGCATCCTCTTTGCGGAGATAATGGGCATCGTTGGTAACCACCAGGGGCAGCCCGGTCTCCCGGGCCAGCCGGAAGATCCCCTGATTCACCCGTCTCTGAATATCCAGGCCATGGTCCTGAAGCTCCAGATAGAAATTGTCAGGTCCAAACATATTGGACAGCCGAAGGGCATATTCCTTGGCCCCTTCGTAGTCTTCATTTAACAGATGCCGGGGCACAGCACCCGCCACACAGGCCGACAGGGCAATCAAGCCCTCGTGGTGCTGTTCCAGAAGCTCTAAGTCCACTCTGGGCTTTCCGTAAAATCCTCTCAGGAAGCTCTCGGAAACCAGATAGCAGAGGTTCTCATAGCCTTGGCGGTCTTTACACAGGAGCACCAGATGATAGGGGTCCCGGTCCAGGTTGTGGACCCGGTCTTCCATGGTCCGCCGGGCAACATAGACTTCACAGCCGATGATGGGCTTCACCCCGGCTGCCTTGGCGGCCTTATAAAAGTCGATACATCCATACATGACACCATGGTCCGTAATGGCAATGGCATCCTGGCCCAGCTCCTTGACCCGCTCCATCACATGGTCGATTCGGCAGGCACCGTCCAGGAGGCTGAACTCCGTATGGACATGAAGATGTACAAAACTCATAGCTGCCCCTCCTTGGAAAGCTCCACCAGCCGTTTCAGGCGGTGGTTCATGGCAGGCTTCGTGATGGGAGGCTCCATCATTCCCGCAAGCTCTGTAAGCGAGGATGCGGGATACTGCTCCCGGGCCAGAGCTGCCTGCTTGAGCTTTGCGGGCAGTTTCTCCAGAATCCCGTTTTTCTTTAAAATACGAATGGCTGCCAGCTGCTCCTGGGCGGCTTCCACCACCTTGGAGGTGTTGGCGTCGTCACAGTTACAGCGGCGGTTCACTTTGTTATTGAGCTCTTTTTCCAGCCGGGCTTCCATGATCCCCATGGCTGCCACCGGGGCGCCCAAATAGGTGAGGAAATCCGAAATCTGCTCACTCTGCTTGAGGTAGAGCACCTGACAGCCTGCTCTGGCTGCGGTTTTGGGCGGGAATCCCATAACCTCCCGGAGAAGGCAGTCGCACTCCCGGGCCACACTCTGGTGGGTGGTGGAAAGCTCCATATGATAGCCCTTGCTGGGGGCTGTGACACTGCCGCCAGCGAGAAATGCCCCCCGGAAGAAGGAAGCCCGGCAGCACTCCTCCTCCACGACCGGAAGATTGAGGTGCAGGGAGAGGGTGTCCTCCCGATCAAAGCCGTAGGTCTCCATGATCAGGCTGATCTTGTCAGGATCGGTGATTCCAAAAATCTGTTTGCGCTCCTCCGGGCTGTCTGGTGCCAGGTCAAAGCTCAGACCAAAGGCCTTCTTAAAGAGCTTCGGAAGAATCTGGGCAAACTCCCGGCTCTCAGTGATAATCTTCACGCCGTCGGCATGGAAGCTGTTGCAAAACAGCAGGATACCGAAGCACTCCGCCAGTGCACAGCAGTGCTTCTGGGGCAGCATCCGGCAGATCTCCGCCTTGGCGGCTGCGGAAAACGATATTTCCACGGGAACGCTCCTTTCTCTTATCTCACGAGCACATCAACGATTGCCGGTCCAAATGCGGATTTCCGGCTCCAGACGGATTCCGGAAGCAGCATAGACCCGGTCCGACACGGTTTTCAGAAGCTGCTCCATCTCCTGCGCCGTTGCGCCGCCCAGGTTCACTGCAAATCCCGTGTGCTTTTCCGAAATAGCAGCCTGCCCCACCTGGAAGCCACGCAGTCCGGCTCCGTCAATGAGTGCAGAGGCGTAGCCGCCCTGGGGACGCTTAAAGGCAGAACCGGCAGAAGGCAGGTCCAGGGGCTGGGAGGCAGAACGCTTTCCCATCAGCTCCTTCATGCGGTCTTTGATCTGCTGGGAATCCTTGGGGGTCAGGCCGAACACCGCACTGATGACAATGGCTCCGTTGTCCTGAACGCAGCTGTGGCGATAGGAAAAGTCCATATCTTCCCCCTTGCAGGTGAACACATTGCCCTCCCGGTCCATCAGCTCCACTTCCCGGCAGACATCCCGAATCTCACCGCCGTAGGCACCGGCATTCATATACACGCCGCCGCCCACTGTGCCGGGGATGCCGTGGGCAAATTCCAGCCCGGAAAGCCCCAGCTTTGCAGCAAATACCGCCGCCCGGGTCATGGTGACACCGGACAGCACCCGAATCCGGGTCTCGTCCAGCTGCTCCATACCATCCAGAGAATCCTTCAGACAGACCACAACCCCGGGGATTCCCTGGTCCGGGGCCAGTATGTTGGTTCCTGCACCTAGAATAGCAGGTCTTGTGTCCAATAAAGCGGACACTTTTAAGATTTTCGATAATTCATCCCGATTCTTGGGAAAAGCCATCACTTCGGCACCGCCGCCAATTCGGAGGCTGGTGTGCTTGTGCATGGGCTCATCAAAACGCAGCTCCACATCCGGGAGCATTCTTTCCATTTGAGTCTGTAGATTCGTCAATCTCGTTTCCTCCACGATATGGGGCCTATGGCCCCCAGGTTCCCCGCTGTGTGCGGAGAATGGTGATTTTACAATTATTTTCCCTATGAGGGCTGGAAAACCTCCGGTGTTTCCCGTGTGTTTGCCAATAAACCCTCCCGGGCGTATAGTTGTTATAAGTATACCATATTTACAACTCAGAATCAATTATGACAAATATGAAATTTATGTGATACCGAATGATTGCCCGCTGGGTGGCTTCTGCCATTTACGGAGCTTCCAATGAGACAAAGGGTGTCATGCCCGGATAGACATGACACCCCATTGGTTTATTTTGTTTCCATCACGATGCCCATTGAGCACTTGTCCCGTCTCGTGTCCACAAAGAGAAGAACAGCAGACTCAGAAGGCAAGTTCCGACACCAAAGAAAAATGCAGCAGAAAGGCTTGCCTTAGTCAAAGCACCAAATACCAGGTTGGTGCCAATGCCAACCCCGTCTATCAGCATTGCGTGGACGCTCAAAGCTGTGGCTCGGTTTCCGGTCTGTACCTGCTGGTGCTGAATTTCCGTCTGGAAGGGCTGAAACAGGCTGTCCGCCAGACAAAGTATCAGGATTCCCGCCACGGAGAGAACGGAATTGCGGGTAACCGCCAGTGTCATGCAGGAGAGAATCCCCAATGCAGGAAACAGCACAAAAGCCCGACGTGTTCCCAGCTTTTTGGTCACGGCAGCAGACCACACCCCGCACATTCCAATCACGGTTGCCGCCATATAGATACCGCCCATGGCTGCACTGCCAAGTCCGCAGCGTTCATATTGAAGCTGATTGAGAAATACCGTAACTGTCTGGTGGGTTTCTGACAGCAGAGCTACGGCAAATAAAAACAGCAGCAAACGTCGATTCTTCAGGGTTTTTCCCAGTGTCGCTCCGAAGCGCTCCGTAGGAAAGCTTCTGTTTTCCTGCCCTTTTACCTCCGTCAGTCCGAAGGCCAAAACTGCGGCAATCCCATAACTCACCACGGTCAGAAGCCCCGCCAGGCGATAGTTGTCCCTAATCAGGAGCGCGAACACGCCGGAAGCAAACAGCAGTCCTATGGTGCCCATACTGCTGCAAATACCAAAGGCCTTCTGACTCTCCTCCTCCCGCTGGCAGGAAAGATAGATAATGCTGGTATCTACCCCGGAGAGCCCCGCCAATACCACGCTGAGCAGAATTCTTTCTCCAAAGAACCCCCAAAAACTACGGGCCTGCCAAAACAAGATTTTGGAGATAAAAAAGAGGATTCCGCAGACAATCATGGTTTTCCGATAGCCAATTCGATCTGCCACCACGCCCCAGGGAATTTCCAGCGCCAGCATCAAAAGCAGAGAAATGCTTTCAATTATGGCAATCTGGAAATAGGAAATCCCTTGTGCCTGGCGATAAAGCGTTGAAATGGGCGCATAGAACACCATTCCCTGCAGCAGCGCAATGGCATAGATGATATATAAATTTTTCTTCACAGATAATGTAATCCTTTCTAAAATGCGTATAACAAATAGACCCTGTCAAAACAGCGTCTGAACATTAAGTTATATCATCTTAGATCGGATGGCGCATGCAGGCATTTCTCCTTTGGGATTTATAGATTTTCTTTGCAATGATAACATAGCATTAAGAACATTACAAGTCATTTTGCAGGCCTTTGATGATAAAAAACATCACCAAAGTCGGAACCTTGGTGATGTTTTCAGAAATCTTTCAAATTCCATTGCCATAAGGTCGAGAAAAATCGGCCTCAAGGCTTCTTTTCAGTCTCAGTGGGGACTGTAACAGCCTCAGCAGGGACCGTTGCTTCCCCGGTGCAAATGACGACTTCCTCAGTCGGCACGGAAGCTTCCTCAGTGGGAGCGGTGGCAGCAGCCTGGGCAGGAACGTGCTTGGTCTCGGCAGCAGGCTCTGCGGCCTCGGAGCCTGCCTTTTGGGCCGCTTCAAAGGCGTCTACCTCGCAGATTGCCATCAGCCGCTTGCGGTTCGCTCCCACATCCAGCTTGAGGACGCTGGAGGGATAGCCTGCAATGGCAATCATTTCGCCCCAGTAGGTTCCCTCTGCCGGGCAGGTGCCGGACTCAATCTTGAGCTTCGGCAGCATGGGCAGGAGCTCCGTGAGCAGAGAGGTGATCTCGCTGTTGCTCATATCCGTCGTAACCATGGGCAGAAGCTCTTTTGCCATGGCATTGATCTCCCGGATATTCATCTCTTTCACCCGGTTGATGACGCTGGTGACGACCTTTCTCTGGCGGGCAGTACGCTGCACATCTCCGTCCAGCTTTCTGGCCCGGGCGTAGCACAGGGCGGTATAGCCGTCCAGGTGGTTGACACCCTCCTGAACATAGTCATTAAAGCCGGTTTTATCCTTTTTCAGATAATCCACTTCTGCCTGGGTCAGTTCCACATCGATGCCGTCCAGCAGGTCGATGATCTTGTGGAAGGCATCGAAGCTCACTTCCACATTGTGGTCCACTTCAATCCCGAAGTTGTTCTTGAGGCACAGGTCCATCATCTCCATGCCGCCCAGCTCTCCGGCCCACTTCCAGCCCAGATTGTAAACCACATTGATTCGGTTCATTCCGCACTGGTGGCCCTTGAAGTTAGGCATCTGGATGTAGGAATCCCGCAGGAAGGAGGTCATGGTCAGGGTACTGGTCTTGCGGTTGATGGAGCAGAGAATCATGGAATCTGCCAGCTTTGTGGCCTCTCCCTCCCGGTAGTCCTGACCGATGAGCAGGATATTGGTGATGTAATCCCCCTCCAGATTCGGCTCGACGGTCTCCTCAGCAGGTGCGGTGGTTTCGATCTCAGGCTGGCCTTCCGCGTCCGGGTTGTAGGTAGCCCAGTACTCGATTTCCGCCGGACTCAGCTCATTTTCCGTAAACGTGGGCCGATGGATGCGGTTCAGCATGGAATTGTAGTACACCACCACGCCGATGACGCAAGCCGCCAGCACTGCGACCAACGCAAGGATGGAAATGAGCAGGATTTTCTTCTTTTTGGAATGTGCACGGACTGAGCCGCCGTCATCCGCTGTAAGCTCATATCGGGCGGGAATCTCACCGCTGTCCTCCTTGGATTTCTGAAAAAGGTCCTCCTTGGTAACAGGCTGGGCATCGCCCTGGGAATTCTCCTGGGGGGTATCAAAAATGTCCAAATCTCCCAGGTCGAAATTCTCTCCGGGGTGAATATTTTCTTCAAATTCATTAGAATGTTTATCGTCCATAGCTGTCTCCTCAATGAAGTGCCCCGTCCCAGGGCCATGTTTTAGCCTGCATTATATCATGAAATTCCCGCAGGGACAAGAGATTTATATCTTTGGGATTACAATTTACAGGATTCTGAAAGAGCAAATGGGTGGCCTGCACATTTTTCTGCAATGTAAAAGCGGCAGCAAGCCAGAGGCCGCCGCCGCTTTTATACCAATGAGACATTTTCTGAATCCGTCGGACAAAAGGACCAGAAAACGCACGCCGTAAGTCAACAGGGGTGACTTACTTCTCCACGATCTCCAGGATCTCCATGGGGCAGGCCTTGACGCAGATACCGCAGGCGATGCACTTGGAGGCGGGAGCCTCGGGCTTCAGGACCATAACGTGCATGGGGCAGGCCTCGACGCACTTGCCGCAGCCGACACACTTCTTCTTGTTGATCATGTACACGCCGGTCTTGGGGTTCTGAGTGATGGCCTCGTGCTCACAAGCACGCATACACTTACCGCACTGGATGCAGGTGTTGGGCTTTGCAACGCTGCCCTTTGCCACAATCTGGATGCAGCTCAGATCCTGATTAAACTCCTTGTAGAATGCCTCGGAACAAGCGCGGACACACTCGAGGCAAGCCATACACTCGGAGCCTTTTTTCACTGAGAGTTTCTTCATAGCAGAGAATTCTCCTTTATGTATTTGATACGAATCCATTATACAGGAAATTGCAGCAAATATCAATGGGAAATATGATAAATTTATACTGATAAAAATATAGATTATCCCCAAATTTTGGACAGGTAATTTTTTCCAGGTTAAATCTCCATTTGTAAGCCATAATACCACTGGAAAACAAAATGTTTGGAGGAATCAAAATGAAAAAGAACCTGATTATTTTTCTGACTGGAATCCTGGCCCTGAGCATTTTTACAGGATGCAGCCGGAAGAACACCATGCCCGCAAACACCACGGCACCGCTTGCAACTGTAGAGCCCAGCCAGAGCACCACGGCTCCCACCACTGCTATGACGGTTCCCTCTATTGAGGCAACCATCGAAGACGGCAACGGCCCCATCCCCGATCAGACGATGGAAGGCCGCAGACGGTAAGGAAGTGCACCCCAGCGTGTCGAAAAAGCTTTTTCTCCCCACTGAGGCGGCTTTTCAGAACTCAAAATTGTTCTGAAAAGTCGGTTGATTGAACGCGAAATGCACCCCATCTTAAGCAAAGATGGGGTGCGTTTCTGTCTTACAAACTTACAAAATGGTGGTATAGCGGGTCAGATTCTTCTTCGTCCGCTCTGCCGCTGCCCGGGCATTTTTCCGGAAGTCAGGATTTTCTTCCTTTTTCCAGGCTCCGGTGATGGAGCTTCCGGCACAGGCCACCGCGCCGTGTCCGAACTTATCAAATGCGAAGGAACAGTTTCTCGCATTGGCATTGGGGTAGTCAGCCCCATCCAGCAGCATGAAAAGCTGGGGATAGGTACTGCGCAGCAGACGCAGGCTCTCCGCAGAGCTGGCACCTGCCACAATGCCCACCCGAGAGAAGCCGTGCTTTCCCAGGCAGTCCCCAGCATAACGGTTCACATGGTCAGCAGCTGCCATATGGACCAGACGGAATCCGGTCAGCAAATCCTGGAGCTCCGAAGCGGAACGGTTTCCGGTCCGCGCCACCGCAAAGACATCCTTCTTTTCTTTTTTGCACATGGGCAGGAATGCTTTCAGAATATCACTGCCAAGGTAGCTGGAAATTACAAGGCCGTCAAATGCATAGGTGCCGTTCATCAGAATCTCTGCGGTCACGGATGCCGCCTGGGGAGAAAGAATCTGAGGGGCGTCCAGTGCCACGTAATATCCCATGGCTGCCGCCTGTTTCAAGAGCTTCGGCAGCACCTCCATTCCCTCCGGCCCCAAAAGGGCGAAGGAGGAAAAACTCACCCGGACTGCCGGGATCAGGTCCTTTAATTCTTCCAGAAGTGCTTCAAAATAAGAAGCACAGGCCCGCGCCAGAGAGCCTTCCGCTTCCAGGATCTCGCTGGGGATCTCCCCCGGATCACAGGAAAGGAGCAGCATGGTAGGGTTCTTCATTTTTCGAATCTTATCCTGCAAAACATCAACAGACACAAAATCGCCTCCAGGCACTTTTTTATTAGTATACCACAGATATGCTTCCATGAAAAGGCACAAACCCCCAGGATATGATTTTTTTCTGTTTGGGGCATACTAGCTTTCCAGGGATCACGGTCTCTGAGAAGATGGATTCGTGGAAGGAGGAAAAAAGATGGATGTAAAAGGATGGGTGATCACCGCCGGGATCGGCGCAGCAGCCGGAGCCGTGGCAATTCTGATGATGCCGAGAAACAACCCTACCCGTCGTCTTGCTGCCAAGGCAGCAAACAAGGCCCAGGATGTAGCCTGGAAGGTGGAGGACGAGCTGAACAACAAGTTTGACTTCTAATCACAGCCCCGGGCAGGACGGTCCTGCCCGGGGCAAAGCACACTTACCGATGGCAACAGGGCCGCTTGTTTTACAAAGCTCCGAAAAATTTTTCATTGCAGTTTGGGCGTTTTGGGGGTATGATATCGGAAAAGAAGACAAGGAGGAATCCATCATGGGAAAATGGATCACAGCGGCTCTCATCCTTGCAGGCGCCGCTGGAATTTGGGCAGCAATCTTCTACATACGCAAGAAGCTTCGCGCATACAGCAGTCTATTCTTTGGCACCAAGAATCTCATGGCAGCAGCTCAGGAGCTGAACCAGGCGGTAGAGGATCCCCCAAGATCCTTAAATGCCTGTGAAGGATCGGTACTGCCCCAGGTTCTGCGGGATTTTCCGGATTTTGACAACGGTCTGGTAAAGCGGCAGGTACAGGATTATCTGCAAAAAAAGCTGGGCAGTCATCCCGACTTCCAAATTCATCGCGTGGTTCTGTCGGCATATGAGAAGGATTCTCTACAGAGAACGCTTGTTTTTCAAGCGGCAGTCTCCTGGATGGAAGGAAAACGGCTGCAAAAGCGGTATGACATTCACTACACCTACGCCCTGCCTCAGGGAGTTTCTTCGGTAGCCGCCAGCTGCCCCAACTGCGGCGGCAATCTGGGCTTTGGGGATTTGGAATGTCCCTACTGCGGCACCCGGGTCGTCAATCCTCTGAAACAAGCCTGGGCCTTTACCCATCTTCAGGAAACCTAGTGCGGCGAATCGCCGCAGACAATACGTGCGCCGGCTG
>JAHHRT010000049.1 GCA_020025615.1 Oscillospiraceae bacterium
CGGCGGGGGCTGCGGCGGGCGGGACGCTCTTCGGGCTCATCGTAATCGTCGAGGTATTCATCCTCTTCATCGTAATCGTCGTAATCATCGTCGGCATAGGGCTGGGCAAATTTCTTCATATTATCCCAAAAACTCATCTTAAATAATCCTCCTGTATGTTCACATCAACTTTGATGGATCACGGCATAGTCCCTGGGTCCAAAAATCGCTGTCCCCACACGGATCATGGTGCTGCCGCTATAAATCGCATCCATGAAGTCATTCGACATTCCCATGGATAAACAGTCCACCATGACATTATCGTATTTTTTCCCCTTTATGTCAACAGATAAGTGCAATATTTTTTGAAAAAATTTTAGATTATCGCCGGAATTCCGAGAAATTGGAGGAATTGCCATAAAACCCCTCACACATATGTTTGAATATGTGCTAATATTTTCTAGAATTTCCGGGATCTCCGTTAAAAGAAAACCGGATTTGCTCTCCTCAAGGCCGATATTGATCTCTAAAAGGATATTCTGACGGATTCCCTGCTTCTTTGCTTCGGCATCAATGGCCTTCAGAAGATGCAGGCTGTCCACGCTCTGAATGAGGTCTGCCTTTCCCACCACCTGCTTTACCTTATTGGTTTGCAGGTGTCCGATGAAGTGGACGGGGGCACCCTCATAGGCACCCTGGCTGTATTTTTCCACCAGCTCCTGAACCCGGTTTTCTCCGCAGCAGTCTACGCCTGCGGCAATGGCTTCCCGGACGGCCTGTGCGTCGTTCATCTTGGTGGCGGCGCAGAGCTTGATTTCGGAAGGATCCCGACCTGCCGCACGGGCGGCCTGCTCCATCTGCGCACGAATCTTAGCTACATTTTCTGCAATGGACATGGAACATATTCCTTTCTATTTTCTGGTATATGCAATAAGGGCGACGGGATGCTCCGTCGCCCTTATGCTTATGCAGTGACAGCTGCGGCTTTCAGCGGCTTCATGGGAACCAGGGTCGAGATGGCGTGCTTGTAGATCATCTGCTGCTTGCCATCGGAGACCAATACCACCACAAAGCTGTCATAGCCTGTGATGACCCCTCGGAGCTGGAAACCATTCATCAGGAACAGTGTCACGGGAACCTTGTCCCGGCGGACCTCACGGAGAATGGAATCCTGCAATGTGATTTGGTCGGACATATGTATACCCTCTTTCTTTGAATGAGATATACCAATCCTACCAGATTTCAGTTGTCGTTTTCACGAAGAACCTGTCGGGCGGCTTCGAGAATTTCTTGGCTCCCGGTATTTTTCCCACGGATGAGCCAGTGGATGCTTTTATTTCGGCGGAACCAGGTGAGCTGACGCTTGGCGTAGTGGCGGGAAGACTGCTTTACCCGGTCGGCGGCTTCCTGAATCGAGCACCTGCCGTCCAGGGCGTCGGTAAACTCTTTATAGCCGATGGCCTGCATGGCGGTGCACTTCTGGGGGATGCCGCTGTCTAAAAGACTGCGGATTTCTTCCACAAGCCCCTCTTCCAGCATGATGTCCACCCGCCGGTCAATGCGGTCATAGAGATCCTGGCGGTTTTCAAAATCCAGGCCCAGCCAGATGGGGGAGAAGCGGGGCGGGATGGCCTGGGTGCGGAGATTATGGGCGGTAATGGTTTCTCCGGTTTCTAAGTAGACCTCCAGAGCACGGAGAATCCGCTTTCGGTCCGCAAGATGGAGCCGGGCGGCAGAGTCCGGGTCAATGGCCCGAAGCCGTTCCAGCATGACTTCCATGCCCAGTGCGTCCGCTTCCTGTTCCAGCTTTTCCCGCTGCCCGGTGGCGGGGAAGGGGGCAAAGGCGTTTCCCCGAATGAGAGAATCCATATAGAGCCCGGTGCCCCCTGCAATGATGGCGGTCTTTCCCCGGGAGAGAATATCCTCCACAGCGGCGGTTGCCAGTTCACAGTAACGGCTGACGGAAAAGTCCTCGTCGGGCTCGCAGACGTCGATCATGTGGTGGGGGATACCCTGCATTTCCTCCCGGGTGGGCTTGGCGGTGCCAATGTCCATGCGGCGATAGATCTGCATGGAGTCACAGGAGACGACTTCGCCGTCAGTGAGTTTTGCAATCTCCACGGCCAGGGCGGTTTTGCCCGAGGCGGTGGGGCCGGGAATACAGATCATGGGATTCATGTACCTGTCTCCTTTCCTGCTTAGGTTCGTTTGAACTGCTTTTCCAGCAGCTTTTTGCTGAGACTGACGCAGATGGGGCGTCCATGGGGGCAGTATTTGAGATCTTCCCGCTCCATGACCTGCTTCACCAGTGCCAGAAGCTCGGCTTCGTCGCTGTTCCAGCCCGCCTTAATGGCGGCCTTGCAGGCGATGGTGTGGAGAATATCGTCCCGGACGGTGTCTCGGTGCTCTCGGCGGCCCCGGAGCAGGTCATCCGCCAGGGAATCCAGGACCTGGGCAGCCCCGGCGGGCTCCAAATCCATGGGAATCTGCCGCAGAAGCAGGGTGTTTTCTCCAAACTCCTGGATTTCAAAGCCCAGTTCTTCCAGCATTTCACCGTTTGCCAGCAGTTCGCCGCAGGCGGCGGGGCTGAGCCGGACGGGCTGGGGGCTTAAAAGGGCCTGACTGGAGATGGGCTCCTGGTTGGCCTTTAACTTTTCAAAATTGATTCGCTCGTGGGCGGCGTGCTTGTCGATGAGGAAAGCATCCTCCCCCTGCTCCACGATGATGTAGGTGTGGTAGAGCTCACCAACCATCCGCCAGGGGGTGACCTGGGGAAGGTCCATGGCGATTTGTTCGGTTTCCGGCTCCTGGGGAACGGGTTCCGGTTCCTGGGAAATCGGCTGAGATACCGGCTCCTGCACAGGGGCTTCGGGTTCCGGCTGGGAAACCTGGGGCACAGAAATTTCCTCGGGGTCCCAGTTGGCAGCGGAGACCATCACAGGCCGTGCTTCCTGAACAGGCGGAACAGTCTGCACAGGGGCTCTTTCCTGGATGACAGGTGCTTCCGCAGGTGTCTGCCGCAGTTCCTTTGGTACAGAAATCACCGTGGGCTCATGACCCGGCTGGGGGGCAATCACCGTCTGGCGCAGAGGCAGCTGGGAGACCTTGGAGGCAGTGGCTTCTGCCGCGGCCTTTTGAGGCTTGGGGGCATCCTTGAGGGCAGAGGTCAATGCCTTGTATTCCTCCGGGCCCATGGTACGGAAGAAATCGGCCTTTTTCTTGGGGATTTCAGCCGACGGCTCTGCGTTCTGGGAGTGGGAAAACTGCACGGCGGGGCGGTCTTGGGTCTGGTTCAGGGTTCCCAGAACGCCATAGTGGACACAGTCGAAAATCGACCGCTCATTCAGAAACTTCACCTCAGTCTTGGCGGGATGGACGTTCACATCCACAGTCCCGGCGGGAATGGTGAGGTGGAGCACACATCCGGGGAATTTTCCAACCATAATCTGGTTGCGGTAGGCTTCCTCCAAAGCAGAGGTGAGCAGCTTGGACTTCACCGGACGGTTATTGACAAAGAAGGTCTGCATGGAGCGGCTGGGCCGGGCATCGGTGGGCTTGGTGATGTATCCGGTGAGGGAATATTTCTCCCATCGGCTGTCTACCTTTACCATCTTGGCGCAGTCTCTTCCGTAGATGCAGTACATAGCGGCTTGGAGACCGCCGTTTCCCGGAGTGGAAAGAATCTGCTTTCCGTCCCGGAGAAACTGAATAGCGACTTCCGGGTGGGCCAGGGCCTGGAGCTGCACGGCGGCAGCCACCCGGCTTCCCTCCACGGTGTCGGACTTCATAAACTTCATACGGGCCGGGGTGTTGAAGAACAGGTCCCGGATGAGAATGGTGGTGCCCTCGGGGCAGCCTGCCTCGGTTTCCTCAATGATTTGGCCAGCCTCCAGCATGAGGCTTACGCCGGAAATGGCCCCAGCAGTTTTGGTCATCAGCTCAATGCGGCTGACAGAGGCAATGGCAGCCAGAGCTTCTCCACGGAAGCCCATGGTCCCAATGAGGGCCAGGTCCTCAGCGGTGCGGAGCTTGGAGGTGGCGTGGCGCAGAAAAGCGGTCCGCGCATCCTCGGCGGCCATACCGCAGCCGTTGTCTGTGACCCGAAGAAAGGTCATGCCGCCGTCCCGAATTTCTACGGTGATTTTAGATGCCCCGGCATCCACGGCGTTTTCCAGCAGCTCCTTCACAACGGAGGCGGGACGCTCCACCACCTCACCGGCGGCGATGAGATTGGCGATATGGGGAGATAATTGAATAATTTTCGGCATGGCGTTACCTCATGAGCATAATGCTCCGAAGATTGATGAAAGCGTGCATGAGAATGGGAGCGAAAACGGTGTCCGCCTTCTTATAGCTCCAGGCCAGGCACAGGCCGGCGGGGAGATACTGGAGAAGACAGATGAGCAGGTCCATGGGGGAGTAGACACCCACAAACCCGATGATGTGGATGCAGGCGAAGGCCAACATGGATACCAGGTATCCGGCCCAGGGGGACGAGGGATAGATTTTTCGGAAGATCAGCCCCCGGAACAGACATTCCTCCACCGGCGGCACCAGAATCACAGTGCCCACAGTCATGAGGAACCGGCTGTTGCGGGTCATGGATGCGATGCCCTGGTCGTTGAGGTTTGTAAAGCCCGGATGAATCCAGGGAATCAGAACATCCAGAACGGCCTTGCAGCAATAATAGGCAACCAGCCCCAGAATCACCGCCTGACAGAAGTAGGCAGGGTGCTGGCGAACCTTTGCAGCGGATTTTCCCAGGAAACGGTGGAAAATGCAGACAATGGATGCAAAATTGATGATGAAGTAGATGAAATTCAGCTCTGCTTCCGTAAAGGGAACGGGGAGAATCCCATTCGAGCCACGAAGCAGGGACGGCAGCAGAATCAGCTCAAAGGCCATATAGAGCCAGCCGCTGACTGTCTCATTTTTTGTGATGGGAATGGTAAGCATATTCTGCCCCTTTCGGTTTAATCCAGCATTTTTTTGAGCTTATAAAGCTCGTTCATCGCCTCAATGGGGGTGAGGGTCTCTACGGAGAGGCTGCGAAGTACATCGGAGACGCGCTGGCTGCGCATATCCATCATGCTGATCTGCCCCTGGGGCTCTTCTGGCTCACTGTGCGCCTGGGGGACGGGAAGCCCTTCGGATTCCAGCTCCTTGAGAATCTCCCGGGCACGGGAGATGATGGGCGCAGGCAGGCCAGCCAGCTTGGCAACTTCAATGCCGTAGCTGTCGTCGGTGGCACCGGGGACGATCTTCCGAAGGAAAATCATCTGCTCGCCCCGCTTTTTCACGGCGATGTTGTAGTTCTTCACATTGGGGAGCTTGTCTTCCATGGTAGACAGCTCATGGTAGTGGGTGGCAAAGAGGGTCTTGGCACCCAGCCGCTTGGGGCTTGCCACGTATTCCAGAACAGCTCGGGCGATGGACATACCATCATAGGTAGAGGTGCCCCGTCCGATTTCGTCCAGAATCAGCAGGCTCCGGGAGGTGGCGTATTTCAGAATGGAGGCCACCTCAGACATCTCCACCATGAAGGTGGACTGACCGGAAGCCAAATCGTCGCTGGCACCGATTCGGGTGAATACCCGGTCCACAAGGCCAATCTTTGCAGAGCGGGCCGGGACGAAGGAGCCCATCTGGGCCATGAGAACGATGAGGGCCACCTGGCGCATATAGGTGGATTTACCAGCCATGTTGGGGCCGGTGATGATGGATACCTGGTTGTCCTGGCTGCCCAGCTCCGTGTCGTTGGGGACAAAGAGAGTGTCTTTCAGCATGGCTTCCACTACGGGGTGGCGGCCATCCTGAATGGAAATCTCCCGGTTCAGGGTGATTTCCGGGCGGCAGTAGCCGCGCTGGACAGCAACTGCGGCCAGAGAGCAGAGGGCATCCGCCTCAGCAACCGCGGCAGCGGTCTGCTGAACCCGGGAAGCCTGCTTTGCCAGATGCTCCCGAAGCTGGGTGAAAATCTGGTATTCCAGAGCGGTGAGCCGATCTTTGGCAGTGAGGACCTGGGTCTCCAAATCCTTTAGCTCCTGGGTGATGTAGCGTTCGCAGTTTGCCAGGGTCTGCTTGCGGATATAGTTATCCGGGACCAGGTCCATAAAGGACTTGGAAACTTCAATATAATAGCCGAAGACCCGGTTGAATCCCACCTTCAAGGTGCGGATGCCGGTCTTTTCCCGCTCGCTGGCCTCAATGGCGGCGATGGTGCCGGAGCCGCCGTCCATAATGTCTCGCAGGCGGTCGGCCTCCTCACTGGCACCCTTTCGAATCATGCCGCCCTCCCGGATGGTGAGGGGAGGCTCGTCTACAATGGTGTTTTCAATGAGGTCGGCACAGTCCTCCATGGTGTCGATGGCCTCGGTGAGCTTTTTCAGCAGGGGAGCGTCGGTTTTGCCCAGCTGTGCCTTGACATCCGGCAGGGCCCGGAAGCCCCGGGCAAGGCCCAGCAGATCCCGGCAGTTCACTGTGCCGGTGACGATTCGGGTCATCACACGCTCCAAATCTGTTACATCCCGCAGAGCTTCTTCCAGCTCACCCCGGACGATGACGGAATCCACCAGCTCCTCCACAGCACTGTGGCGGCGGGTAATTTCCACCGGGTCCAGCAGGGGCTTTTCCAGCCAGCTGCGCAGCAGTCGTCCGCCCATGGCGGTGTGGGTTTTGTCCAGAACCCAGAGCAGGGTTCCCTTCTTCTCTTTGGAACGCATGGTTTCCGTCAGCTCCAGATTTCTCCGGGCATCCAAATCCAGTTCCATAAACTTTCCGGTGGTGTAGTATTGGAGGGTGCGGATGTGGCTCAGGTCGTTCTTTTGCAGATTCAGCAGGGTTTGCAGCAGGGCACCGCCGGAAATAATGGCGGCAGGCATTCCTGCAATTCCCAGCTGTGCCAGGTCAGAGCCAAAGTGCTGTTCCAAAAGCTCCGATGCGGGCTCCAGCTGGAACAGGGGGGCGGTGCCCTCGTCTACACAGCAGTTTAACCGCCGGAACAGGGCATCCTCAATGGGTTCTGCGTCCACATCCGTGCCAAACCGCAGGACCTCACTGGGGGAGAAGCGTCCCAGCTCAGAGGCGACGCTCTGGGCATCGGCGCAAAGGGTCAGGTAAAAGGCTCCGGTGGACACATCGCAGAAGGAAAGACCGAACTTTCCCCCTTCGCCGTAAATGCAGCCCATGTAGTTGTTCTTGCTCTCCTCCAGCATACAGCTTTCGGTGACGGTGCCGGGGGTGACAATGCGGGTAATGTCCCGCTGAACCAGACCCTTTGCGGTGGCAGGGTCCTCCATCTGCTCACAGATGGCGATTTTATAACCCTTCTGCACCAGACGGGCGATGTAGGAGTCCACACTGTGGAAGGGCACGCCGCACATGGGGGTCTGCTCCTCCTTGGGCTTGCTCCGGTCCCGGGTGGTGAGGGTGAGATCCAGCTCCCGGGCGGCAAGCTTTGCGTCCTCGTCGAACATCTCATAGAAGTCGCCCAGGCGGAAGAAGAGAATACAGTCCTTGTGCTTTTCTTTAATCTCGTGGTACTGACGCTGCATAGGCGTCAGTTCGGTATTGGGCTTTGCCATTGGCGTACCCCTTTCTATAGAATGGTGGGCGTCAGGCCTGAAGCACTCCGCTGAGGCTCCAGGTGGTGGCACCGGTAATGGTGATGTTATGGAAATTGCCGATCAGGCTGTCGCCGCCGTCGAAGCGAACCAGGCGGCCGCCCTCGGTCCGAGCGGTGAGCTGGCCCTTGTCATCCCGACCGTCTACCAGGCAGCGCATGGTCTTGCCAATGTAGTTCTTGTGGATTTCCTCGGAAATCTGGTTTTGCAGATTGCAGAGGTCATCGAACCGGCGGTTTTTCTCAGCCTTGGGAGTGGGGTCCTCCATGGCAGCGGCAGGGGTGCCCACACGGGGGGAGAAAATGAAGGTAAAGAGAGCGTCGTAGTGAACCTCCTGAATGAGGGTCATGGTCTCCTGGAATTCTTCCTCCGTTTCACCGGGGAAGCCTACGATAACATCGGAGGTGAGCACCAGATCTGGCATGACAGATTTGGCATAGCGCACAGTTTCCAGATACTTTTCCCGGTCGTAGTGGCGGTTCATGGCTTTCAGCACCCGGCTGGAACCGGACTGGAAGGGCAGGTGCAGCTGCTTGGCAATCTTATCATGGGAAGCCATGGTGTCAAAGAGCTTCTTGCTGGCGTCTCTGGGATGGCTGGTCATAAAGCGAATCCAGAATTCGCCGGGGATTTCCGCAATGGCAGCCAGCAGGTCCGCAAAATCCATGGGGGATTCCAGGTCCTTGCCGTAGGAGTTTACGTTCTGACCCAGCAGGGTGATTTCCTTGGCACCGTTTGCCACCAGCTCCCGGCACTCAGCCAGAATATCCTCGGGCTTGCGGCTGCGCTCCCGGCCCCGGACATAGGGGACGATGCAGTAGGTGCAGAAGTTATTGCAGCCGTACATAATGGAAACCCAGGTCTTTAACTTGGAATCCCGAATCTGGGGAATTCCCTCGGCAATGGAGCCGGGCTCGTCGGTAATGTAGAACTGACGCTTTTTCCGATCCAGCACGTTCCACAGAATCTCCGGGAACTGCCACAGGTGATGGGTGGAGAACACGCCGTCCACATGGGGGAAGCTCTTCTTGATTCGGTCGGAGACCTTGGTTTCACCAGCCATGCAGCCGCACAGGAAGATTTTCTGGGCGGGGTGGCGGTGCTTGGTGTGGGTCAGAGCACCCAGATTTCCAAAGACACGCTGCTCGGCGTGTTCGCGGATGGCACAGGTGTTCATCACCACCACATCGGCACCCTCGGCGGTGTCGGTGATGGCATAGCCGCTCTGCACCAGGAAGCCCCGGAGCTTTTCGGAGTCGGCTTCGTTCTGCTGGCAGCCGTAGGTTTCCACATAGGCGGTGGGGGTGGTGTTCTGCTGCTGCCAGTAGGCGGCGATTTTATCACAATAGGCAAACTGCTGGGAAAGCTGTGCCTCATCAATGACGGTGGTTTTGGTGTCCATATTGTTTTCCTCCAAATGGATAATATCTCAACTATAAATAATAGCATTTTTTGACGGCTATTGCAAGGGCAGTCTGGGGGGATTTCTCTGAAAAGCAAACTCAGAAACCATTTCCAAATTGTAAACAAATGCGCCTGCGGCTTGCAATCAGGGCTGCATCGTGATAAACTGTCTGCGTATTACTATCGTTTGCGATGGAGAAAGAGGACTCAATATGGACAAATGTAAATTCTGCCAGCAGGAGCTGGCCGAGGACAGTACCATCTGCCCTCATTGCGGAAAGGACAATGCCCTGGAGGCCCCGCAGGCCCAGGACGTCCAGCAGACCGAGACGGTGGAGACCGCCGAAGAAGTGAAGGAAGCACCTGCGGTGGCAAAGGCGGAAGCCCCTGAGGAAGCAAAGCCCCAGGAAGAAAAGCCCGCAGAAGCCAAGAAGGCAACCCCCGGTAAGATTGCTCTGGCAGTCGGCGCGGTTGTGGTGCTGGCAGCCGTGCTCATTGCCCTCATTATCAGTGCATTGGGCGGAAAGCAGGATAAGGTTCCCACTGAGACCCTGCCGGAGGATTTGAAGAGCACCGTGGCTGCTGAAGAGACCGTTCCTGCCACCATCCCCGATGACGGTGACCCCGAGAACGAGACCTGCAAGGGCAGCTACACCGCTTCCGAGGAGGACATTCTTGCCGCTGGCGACAAGGTGGTGGCTCAGGCCGGCAAGTACACCCTGACCAATACCCAGCTGCAGATGTACTACTGGCGGGGAATTCAGAGCTTCCTGCAGAGCAACCCCTATGTTGTCTACATGGGCCTGGATATGTCCAAGCCTCTGGATACCCAGCCTTGCCCGGTGTCTGAGGGCCGGACCTGGCAGCAGTTCTTCCTGCACAATGCCATTACCTCCTGGCAGAACTACCAGTCTATGGCTGCGGAAGCAGAGGCTGCCGGTCATGTGATTGGGGAAGACCTGCAGGAGTTCCTGGAAAAAATTCCCGAGGAGCTGGAGAAGCAGGCAAAGGACGGCGGCTTCAAGGATACCCAGGATATGCTGACCTTCAACATGGGTCCCGGCGTTACCGTTGCGGACTATACCGATTTCATGAAGCTCTACAATGTGGGCTATGACTACTTCCTCAGCAACATGGAGAAGCAGGCTCCCACCGACGAGAAGCTGGAGAGCTACTTTACCGAGCATCAGAAGGAACTGGAAGAGGGCGGCATCACCAAGGAGAGCAAGGTTGTGGACGTTCGTCACATCCTGGTAGCTCCCGAGGACCCCGATTCTGAGGATTCCTGGAAGCAGGCTGAGGAAAAGGCACAGCAGATTCTGAAGGATTTCCAGGCCGGCGACAAGACCGAGGACAGCTTTGCAGCCATTGCTTCCGAGCGTACCGAGGACCCCGGCTCCAAGGAGACCGGCGGCCTGTACAAGGACGTGGTTCAGGGCCAGATGGTTCCTGAGTTTGACCAGTGGTGCTTCGATGCCGCCAGAAAGACCGGCGACACCGACATCGTGAAGACCGACTTCGGTTACCATGTGATGTACTTTGTGGGCGACAGACTGATTTGGAAGGATCAGGTCACCCAGATTGTTGTCAATGAGATGGCAGAGGCCTTTATTAACGAGGCTTCCGCAAAGTACCCCCTGGAAGTGGACTACGGCGCAGTCCT
>JAHHRT010000005.1 GCA_020025615.1 Oscillospiraceae bacterium
AAGGTGTGGAGCCAGTCCATTTTCAGCAGGCAGATGACAAAGACGATGCTGCTGCAGCCCCAGGTGATGGGGTAGGCCCAGCTGAGGGTCTCCAGTCTGGGAACGAAGCGCAGGGCCACCGTGATGTAGATCACCCGGATGATGCACCAGCACACCAGCATGGTGATCATGGGCACATTCACCCGTCCGGCGCCCCGAAGGATACCGGCGGCACAGTGGCTGAACGCCAGAAGGAAGAAGAACAGAACGGTAATCCGTCCATGACGCATACCGAAATCAATCACCTCCGGGCTTCCGTTGAAGAGGGAAATCAGCTGGGGAAGTGCAAAGAAGAAGAACACGCCGATGGCCTCTGCCATAATGAGGGAACACGCCAGGCCAAAGGCAGAACCCTTTTTCACACGGTCGTATTTTCTGGCTCCCAGATTCTGGCCCACAAAGGTAGTGAGTGCCTGGGCAAAGCAGGTAATGGGCAGGAAGGCGAAGCCCTCCAGCTTGGAATAGGTTCCGCAGCCTGCAATTGCAGCCATGCCGAAGGAATTGATATTGCCCTGAACCACCACATTGGCAAAACCAATGACGCTGTTCTGGACACCGGCAGGCAAACCGAACCGGATGATCTCCTTGAGGCTCTGCTTGTGAATCCGAATCTTGCGGATTTCCAGCCGTCCGGGTCCCTTCATCCGCAGCATCTGAATTCCGCACAGCAGTGCGCTGATGCCCTGGGAAATGGTGGTTGCCAGAGCGGCAGAGCCGACACCCATGTGGAATCCGCCGACGAACAGCAAATCCAGGAACACATTCAGGATGCTGGTGACAATCAGATAGTACAGGGGATGCTTGCTGTCACCCATGGACTGAAGAATACCCACGAAAATGTTGTACATGACCGTGAAAATTGCACCGCTGAAATAGAGACGGAAGTAGCTGATGGAGCTGGGGAGCACATTATCCGGCGTACCCATCAGGCGCAGAATCATGGGGGTCAGGCCCATACCCAGCACTGTGAGGATCACACCGGTAATGAGGCCAAAGGCCACATCCGTGTGAATTGCTTTGTCCAGCGTGTCATAATCCTTGGCACCGAAGCACCGCGCAATGATCACACCGGCACCCATGGCAACGCCGTTGAAGAACCCCACGAACATAAAGATCAGGTTACCCGAGGAGGTAACCGCCGCCAGGGCCTGGTCTCCCAGGAACCATCCCACAATCAGGGAGTCCACCATATTATAGAGCTGCTGGAACAGCTGACCTAAAAACACAGGCCAGGCAAACAGCACGATTTTCTTCCAAATAGCACCTTCCGTCAACGTAACGACTCCTGATTGCACAATGATACTTCCTTTCCATTTTGCGGGATTTACTGGATTTAAACGTAAAAGTACCGGATCTGCCGTGCGCTCCCCAGGGAGTGCCGGTCCGATCCGGAACATTCCATTCTAGTATAGCAAAAAATCTCCAGGTTCGCAACCAATTTTTCGTTTTTTCTCTTGGCAGTCTCCTTTTTTCGTTGACATCACCCATACAGGGATGATAAAATAGATAAGTTAAGGAGGCGATATCCATGAATCGTCAGGAACCCGCAGAGCTTGCGGTGCTGTGTCTGGTCCGGCGTGGGAATCAGATTCTGCTGCAAAACCGCGTAAAACCGGACTGGAAAGGATATGCGCTCCCCGGCGGTCATGTTGAGCCCGGGGAATCCTTCGTGGATGCTGTCATCCGGGAGATGCAGGAGGAAACCGGGCTCACGGTAAAGCCCAAGCTGTGCGGACTGAAGCAGTTCCCCAGCGACGGTGCCCGCTACATTGTATTCCTGTTTTTGGCTGACGAGTTCACCGGGACCCTCACCTCCTCTTCCGAGGGGGAAATGGTATGGGTGGACAGAGAGCAGGTCAAAAACTACGATACAGTCCCGGATTTTGAAGAACTTCTGGACGTGATGACCCGAGACGATCTGACGGAATTCACGTATCTGGATGACTGGACAGTCGTTCTCCATTAAATTTGCGTATATTGACCCATTTCGGGTCGTATTAAAACCGTACAAAGGATAGGTGATTACTATGTATATGGACGATTACAAACGCTGGCTGGCAGCGGATCTGGAAGATTCCGCCCTCACTGAGGAGCTTCGCCGCATTGAAGGACAGGATAGTGAAATCAAGGACCGCTTTGCCGTGGCTCTGAAATTCGGCACCGCAGGTCTGCGTGGCGTTCTGGGTGCAGGCTCCAACCGCATGAACATCTATGTGGTTCGTCAGGCCACTCAGGGCCTGGCAAACTGGGTGAAGACCCAGGGTGGCTCTCAGCTGGTTGCCATTTCCTACGACAGCCGCATCAACTCCGACGTCTTTGCCAAGACCGCTGCCTGTGTTCTGGCTGCCAACGGCATCAAGGTACGGATTTATGATGCCCTCATGCCCGTGCCCGCACTGAGCTTTGCCACCCGCTACTATGGTGCCAACGCCGGTATCATGGTCACTGCCTCCCATAATCCCGCAAAGTACAACGGCTATAAGGCCTACGGCCCCGACGGCTGCCAGATGACTGACGATGCCGCCGCCATTGTCTACGCTGAGATTCAGAAGACCGACATTCTCACCGGCGCAAAGATGATCTCCTTCCAGGAGGGCATCGACCAGGGTCTCATCCAGTATGTGGGCGAGGACTGCAAGGAAGCCCTCTATGACGCCATCAAGGCTCGCTCTGTCCGTCCCGGTCTGTGCAAGACCGCCGGCCTCAAGCTGGTCTACTCTCCCCTCAACGGCTCCGGCCTGGTGCCCGTGACCCGGGTTCTCCATGACATCGGCATTGATGACATCACCATCGTTCCCGAGCAGAAGGATCCCGACGGCAACTTCCCCACCTGCCCCTACCCCAACCCCGAAATCTTCGAGGCTCTGCGGCTGGGTCTGGAGCTGGCACAGAAGTCCGGCGCCGACCTGATGCTTGCCACCGACCCCGATGCAGACCGTGTGGGTATCGCCATCAAGTGCCCCGACGGCTCCTATGAGCTGGTCTCCGGCAACGAAGTAGGCGTTCTGCTTCTGGACTACATCTGCCAGGGCCGGATTGAAAACGGCACCATGCCCGAAAATCCCGTGGCTGTGAAGTCCATCGTCTCCACTCCCCTGGCTGACGCAGTGGCTCAGAACTACGGTGTGGAGATGCGCAGCGTCCTCACCGGCTTTAAGTGGATTGGCGACCAGATTGCCGGTCTGGAGGCTCAGGGTCAGGTGGACCGCTTCATCTTCGGCTTTGAAGAGAGCTATGGCTACCTGGCAGGCCCCTATGTCCGGGATAAGGATGCCATCATCGGCTCCATGCTGATCTGCGAAATGGCTGCCTACTACCGTTCCATCGGTTCCTCCATCAAGGAGCGTCTGGAAGCCATCTACGCAAAGTACGGCCGCTACCTCAACAAGGTGGACTCCTACGAGTTCCCCGGCCTCAGCGGTATGGACAAGATGGCTGGCATTATGGATTCCCTGCGGAACAATCCCCCTGCTGACTTTGCAGGCTATAAGGTGGTCAAGGTCACCGATTACCTGAAGCCCGAGGTTACCGGCCTGCCCGCTGCCAACGTGCTGATTTACAGCCTGGAAGGCGGCGCATCCGTGGTGGTCCGTCCCTCCGGCACCGAGCCCAAGATCAAGACCTACTTCACCACCCTCGGCAAGGACCTTGCTGAGGCGCAGGCTCAGAAGGATCAGCTCACCGCTGCCCTCAAGCCCCTGCTGGCATAATTTCACTAAAAAAATGGCTCCCGCTGTCTATCCGACAGCGGGAGTTTTTCTGTGCCGGAACTGCCGGCATACAGCCCCGGCTTACCTTGACTTTACAGGTCGAATGTGGTAAGGTTAAAGGGATTCTTGTTAAAAAATGGAAAGTTTAGAGGCGATTCAATGAAAAAAGGAAATCCCAAAGCGCTGCTCCCCATCGGCGTCTTTCTCGCGGCTTATCTGGGGCTGGGACTGCTTTTCGAGTATGGACTGCACATCCCAATGGGGTTCTACAAGATTCCCATTGTCATTGCCTTCCTGCTGGCAATCCTGGTAGCGTGTCTGCAAAATAAAAGCCTGTCTTTTGATGAAAAGTTAGCCGTCATGGCAACCGGTGTGGGCGATAAAAATATCATCACCATGATTTTGATTTTCCTGGTAGCCGGTGCCTTTGTAGGCGTGGTAGGCCGTTCCTCTGCTCAGAGTGTAGCCTACTTCATGCTGGAGCTGATTCCCGCCCGGTATGCCGTGGTGGTTCTGTTCCTGGTGGCCTGCTTCGTGTCCACATCCATGGGCACTTCCGTGGGCACCATCACCCTGCTGACCCCCATCGCCGTAGAGGTGGCCCAGGCATCCAACTTCTCCGTCGCCCTGTGTGTGGGTACGGTAGTGGGCGGTTCCATGTTCGGTGATAACCTTTCTTTCATCTCTGACACCACCATTGCTGCCTGCAACGGTCAGGGCTGTGCAATGCGGGATAAGTTTCAGGGAAACTTCTGGATCGCCCTGCCTGCCGCTCTGGGCACCCTGGTTCTGATTCTGATTCTCACTGCAAATCACCAGACTACCCCCATCCATGCAGACTATAATCTGATTCAGATTATTCCCTATGTTCTGGTTCTGGCAGGCGGCATCGCCGGAATCAACGTCTTTGTGGTTCTGCTCATTGGTATTCTCTCCGGCTCCATCATCATGCTCATCACCGGACAGACCGTTGCAACGGATCTTCTGTTCAGCATGGGCACCGGTGCTGCCGGAATGTTTGAAACCAGCATGGTTGCTGTTCTGGTGGCTGCCATGTGTGCGCTGATTCGGGTATACGGCGGTTTTGACGCTCTGCTGGGCTTCATTCAGCGGATGTTCCGAGGCGCAAAGGGCGGACAGCTGGGCATGGGGCTGCTGGTGGGCACCATGGACATTGCTACCGCCAACAATACCGTAGCTATTGTGATGGCAAATCCCATTGCCAAAGAGATGTGTGCGGACTATGGCATCAGCCCCAAGCGGGCCGCCTGTATCCTGGATACCTTCTCCTGCATCTTCCAGGGCATTATTCCCTACGGTGCCCAGATGCTGGTCGCCATCTCTGCCACTGCGGAAATGGGCTATTCCATCTCTGCCTTCAACATTATGGGCAGTCTCTTCTACCCCTACCTGCTGCTGGTCAGCAGCTTGTGCGCCATCTTCCTCTTTGGGGAAAAGAACAAATAATCCGGTAAAATAAGCTCTTTCTGATTTAAGAAAAAGCGGCTCTTCTAACAAATGAAAACAGGCGTAGAAAACGGAGGTCATCCGGTTTCTGCGCCTGTTTTATTTGTCGTAATTTGGAAAGCCTATGATCCGGCAGGCCCAGTTTTTATGGGACAAGACCTGTGCAGATGCGTCATTCCTTTTCGGATTCCTGCTGCAAGGCCTGGATTGCCGCCTGGAGCTGGGGATCGTCCTGGTCCTCAATCATACCGGTCTGGATGCCAAACGCCGTTTCCTCGTCCACAGAAAGCTCCACATCCGGGGTAATGCCAACATCTGCCAGGCTTACACCCTTGGGCGTAAAGTACTTGCCTACAGACAGATTCACCGAGGAACCGTCATTCAGCCGGTAGGTCTGCTGGAAGTAGCCCTTGCCGCTGGTCTGCTCACCGATGACCACGGCTGCGTCATATTCCCGCAGTGCCGCAGCGAAGAATTCTGCCGCAGAGTAGGAGTCGGCGTTCACCATCACTGCCATGGGAAGATCCAGGAAGTCCGCGTCGGAGGTATCCACGTGCTCATTCCCAGCATAATCCACCGTGCGGAAAAGCTCACCTTCCGGCAGCAAGTAGTCCAGAACCTTCACAAGCTCATGGGCATATCCGCCGGGATTGTAGCGCACATCAAAAATCAGCTTCTGGGCGCCCTGGGTCCGCAGATCCTCAATGGCGGCGATGGTCTCCTGGGAGCACCGGGTATCGAAATTGTAGATGGTCACCAGTCCAATATCATCAGTCACCATCCGTCCTTTTGCTACCGGGGTCTCAATGTGACGCCGTTCAACGGTCAGGGGCAGCTTTTCTCCGTCCCGGAGAACGGTGATCTCCACCGTGGTTCCCTCAGGGCCGCGAACCAAATCCCGGGCACCGTCGCCGTCCATGCCTTCCGCACTCTGGCCCTGGATTTCCACCATAATATCGCCAGGAAGGATTCCGGCTTCCTCCGCAGGACCGCCGGCAGTTACCTGAAGAATCAGGAAGCCCGATTCGTCCTCCTGGGGGCGGATGGTGATGCCAATGCCCACATAGGCATTGTCCATCTGCTCCTGGAAAGAGTCATACTGCGCCGCAGGCACGTAGAAGCTCCAGCGATCCCCGGTGGCCTGGATCATTGCCGCCGCAGCAGCGTCCTCCAAAGCCGTCTCGTCATATTCACCGATGAATCGCTGGGAGATCAGCTCCTCCAGCTGGTCAAGCTTGGAGAAGGAATCCCGGTAGCTCATGTACTGAACCACATTGGTAATCAGCAGCGCAGCCAGGAGGGTGTAGAGCACACCATTCCAGATTTTCTTTTTCATAATCATACACCTCTAAGAAGGATTCCCACAGCCCTAAGGCTGTGGGAAATCGGAGACTGTCAAAAAAGGTTACGTCCTCATGGACGGAAAGGAAGATAGTGTGAAAGAAACCCATCAGGGGTGTCTTTCGCGTTCAATCACCCGACTTTTCGGAACTTTTTAGAGTTCTGAAAAGTCGCCTCAGCGGGGAGAAAAGGTTTTTCTCCCCGCTGAGATTCCCACAGCCCTAAGGCTGTGGGAAATCGAAGACTGTCAAAAACAAAATTGAAATTTTCTTGCCCTTAATAGAAGGCTACGTAGCTGGCAGGGTTCTGGTATGCGCCGTTGTAGGCGATACCAAAGTGCAGGTGGTTGCCGGTAGAAATGCCGGTACTGCCCACAAAGCCAATCACGTCACCCTGGGATACCGCCTTACCGGCAGCAATTCCCGATGCAAAACCACTCATATGTCCATAGACAGAAGAGTATCCATCGCCATGGTTAATGGTAACGCAGTTGCCCAGGCCGCCTCGGTAAGAGGCTCCGGTAATAACGCCGCCGCGGCTTGCCACAATGGTAGTACCTGCGGGAGCACCCAGGTCGATGCCCTGGTGATAGGAGGAAGCGCCTGCGGTGGGGGACTCACGATGACCAAAGGGGCTGGTCACCTTTCGGTAGCTGCAGGGAATAATCCAGCCGGTGCCAACCACCGGGCTTCCACCGCCGCTGCTGCCGCCATCATTACCGCCGCTGTTTCCGCCGCCGCTATTGCCGCCACCGCCATTGGGGGCAGGAGGTGCCGTGGTAGCTGTTGCCATATGGGCCAGCCACTCCTCGTGCTTTGCGGCGTTATACTCCTTTTCCTTCTGGGCAATATCCGACAGAAGATCCTGTTTCTCCTGGCTGTAACGCTTTTCCAGATCCTCCAGCTCGTAGCCCTTGGCTACCAGCTCGGCAATGAGATCATCTGCTTCTTTTCGCTTGTCATCCAGCTCAGCCTTTGTCTTGTCCTGCTCGATATGGACCCGCTCCAGCTCTTCCTTCTGACCTGCCAGTTCTTCCTGCGCCTTGGACACATCCTGAGCTGCATCGGCAAGCTCCTGCAGTCTGCGCTTATCGGAGGCTGCAATCTCCTCTACCATGTTGAGGCGGTCCAGAAGGTCCGAGAAGCTGTTGGCCTTGAAAATCACGTCCCAGTAGGAGACCTCGCCTTCCTCCTCCATGGTGCGGATCCGGGCGCGGTTTTGGTCTTCCAGCTCAGAGAGCCGATCCTCCGCATGGTCCAGTTCGTCCTGCTTATCCGCAATCAGCACGTTGAAGGTAGAAATCTGCTCATTGATATTGTTGATTTCTGCAAGCAGCAGGGTAATCTCCTGGTCAATGACATTTTTCCGGGAAACAATATCTGCGATTTCGTCCTCATTGGCTTTATACTGCTTCTTTACCTCGTCGATATCCTTCTGAATATCTGCACGCTGTTTCTTGAGCGCATTGATCTGCTTTCGGATTTCTCCTGAGGAAGCAGCTCTTGCCGTGGTAGGCAGCAAGCCAATCACCAGAGTCAAAAGCATCACAGCTGCCATAACTCCGGCCAGAACCGATACAAGTCGCTTGCGATTTTTCATAGTAATCTCCTTTGCAAAGGGACTGACGTCAGTAGATGTACGCCATGGGGTTTACATATTTTCCTGCATAAGACACGCCGAAGTGGAGATGCGCACCAGTGGAAAGCCCGGTACTGCCTACATAGCCGATGACCTGCCCCTGGGATACCGTCTGACCGGTTTTCACAATGTAGTTGGTCATGTGCATATAGATCGAGCCGAAGCCATCGCCATGGTTAATGCGCACATAATATCCGGCTCCGCCAGCCTGGTAGGCGGCGGTGGTCACGGTGCCGGCGCGGGTGGCATAAATGGGGGTACCCGCCGGGGCGCCGAAGTCGATACCGTTATGGGTACGGGTTCTTCCGGTGATGGGATGGACCCGGGTGCCAAAAGGACTGGTTACGCGAAGGTTGGAAAGCGGACGGATCCAGGTCGCATCCGAAGGCGGTGCATCCCCGGCAGCTGCCAGCTTTGCCAAGTACTCGTTGTACTTTGCCTTTTCAAACTCCTTCTCCTTCGCAGAAATCTCATCCATCAGGGCATTGATTTTATCATTGGCCTCATCCAGAAGAACTTCGATTTCCGCTTCCTTTTCCAGAAGCTCCCGGAGAACCTCATCGGCCTGCTTCCGCTTCATCTCCAGGGTTATCTGGGTGGCTTCCAGCTGCGCCTTGCTGTTCTCCATGCCGCGGCGCTCCTCGTCCATGTTGATCCGCTGCAGGTCCACGTTCTCCGCTGCCTGCTCCAGCTCTTTCAGCCGCCGCTGATCGGCGTCGTTAATCTCCTGAACCATGTTCACCCGGTCCAGAAGGTCCGTAAAGCTGTTTGCCTCGAAAATCACCGACCAGTAAGAAACCTTACCGCTCTCTTCCATGGCACGGATGCGTTCCATGTGTTTTCGGTTGAGCTCATCAAGACGATGCTCTGCCTGCTCCAGCTGTTCCTGAATATCGGCAATCAGCTGTCCGTAGCTCACAATCTGCTGGTTCAGGTTTTCGATCTGTTCGTTCATGAGACTGATCTCCTGATCCAGACCGTTTTTCTGATTCACCAAATCCTGGATTTCACCGGCATTGGCATCGTACTGACTCTGAATGGCATTGAGCTCCGCCTGAATTCCTCTGTTTTGATCTTTCAGTCCGTTAATCTCCTGACGGATCTGATCTGAGGAGGCAGCGCAGACCGTTTCCGGCACAGCACCAACCAGAAGGACTGCCGCCAAAATGATCGGCAGTATTCTTCGATATTTCATCTCTATCTCCATATTTACATCGTCTCCCCGGTATTCCCGGGGAGACGATGAATTTCTGATGGCTTAGACGTCCATGAACTTACGGATGGAGGTCCAGCTGCCGACGATACCGACGAAGAAGCCGGCCGCGCAGAAGGTAGCCACCATGGGGATCAGCAGCTCCTGGAATTCCACAAACTGGAACAGCTGCAGGGCATCCACCTCTGCCACCCGATTGACCAGTGCATCATAGAGCACCCACTCCAGGCCGAAGGCCAGGATAGCACCCATCATGCCCAGAGAGAAGCCTTCCACCACGAAGGGCAGTCGGATAAAGCCATTGGTGGCACCGACCATTTTCATAATGGCAATTTCATCTCTGCGGTCGTACATAGCCAGCTTAACCGTATTGGAGATAATCAGCAGAGAAACTACCAGCAGCACTGCAATCACCGCAAGGGATGCAATGTGCAGCACGTTCTGAATGGTGGTAAAGCCCTCAGCCATCTCATAGGCGGCGTTGGTCTTTGCAACACCGGGGATCTGCTTGAGCTGCTCATCAGTCTGCTCCATGAGGGTGTTGTCTTCCAGAACCACCACAAAGCGGTGGCGCAGGTCCTGGGGCTGAACGCCGCTGAAAGCAGGGTCGTTCTTATGGTCCGCAACAAAATCTGCAAGGGCTTCCTCTCGGGAGACATAAGTGGACTGGAGCACATTGTCCAGGGCGTTAATTTTTGTACCGACGCTTCTGGCTTCCGCATCGGGAAGGTCGCTGTCGATGTACACCAGGATTTCACTGGTCTGGTTCAGCTCCTCAACCATCACGTCCAGGTTGTAGGCCAGGATGGAGAAGCTGCCGACAATCAAAAGGCAGGCCACCGTGACACACACAGCGGCGAAGGACATAAAGCCGTGGCGGAAAATGCCCCGGAAGCCCTCTTTGACTAAGTATCCAATATTACTGATCTTCATGGCTGTAGTACCCCTCCGTTCCATCGCTGACGACAAGGCCATCGTCGATGGCAATGACGCGTTTCGAGAATGTCTCGACCAGATCTTTTTCGTGGGTAACTACCAGCACAGTGGTGCCGAGATTATTGATTTCCTGCAGCAGGGCCATAATCTCAAAGGATCTTGCCGGGTCCAGGTTACCGGTGGGCTCGTCCGCAATAATGGTAGAAGGATTGTTCACCAGCGCACGGGCAATGGCCAGACGCTGCTGCTCACCACCGGACATCTCGCCGGGGTGACGGTCCTTCTTGTTTTCCAGGCCAACCAGTTCCAGAACATAAGGAACACGCTCCTTGATCTCCTTAGGCCGGGCACCAACGACACGCATCGCAAATGCTACATTTTCATAGACGGTCTTGTTGGCAATCAGGCGGAAATCCTGGAACACAACGCCGATGGTACGGCGAAGATAGGGCACCTCACGCTTACGAATCCGCTCCAAAGAGTAGCCGTTCACGTGGACGGTGCCGGAGGTGGGCCGAAGCTCACCGGTGATTAGCTTAATGATGGTGGACTTGCCGGAACCGGAAGGTCCCACTAAGAAGCAAAACTCACCGTCCTCAATCTGCATGGATACACCATTGAGGGCTATGTTGCCTTGCTCATATGTTTTTTCGACGTCAATAAATTCAATCATAAACATCTATCTCCAGTCATAGTGTAACCGAATTGTAACACATGGCCAATTAGAAGTCAATCCATATTGGGAAAAATGGCCTGATTTTCATGTATTTTTACACTTTCGACACATTTTTTCTTAGGTAGATATGGTAAAAACAGGCGGATTATACGGAGTTCTCATATTTTTGGGGAGGCAGCTCTTCTTTCCCGTTCCGCGTTTATTTACATAACATTCCAAACCAATTTACAGAAAAGCGCCCGCCGCAAGAACACAGATTCTGCGGCGGGCATTTTTGTTCAGTTAATGCATTTTATCGGCTTTCCCGGGATGCCAGGTACTTACGAACCATCAAGGCAACCTTAAAGACGATGGCGTGATCAAACTGGCGAAGATCCAGCCCAGTAAGCTTCTTGATCTTCTCCAGGCGGTAAACCAGCGTATTACGGTGGACGAACAGCTTCCGGGAGGTTTCGGAAACGTTCAGGTTGTTCTCGAAGAACTTGTTAATGGTAAAGAGGGTCTCCTGATCCAGAGAATCAATGGAATTCTTCTTGAACACTTCGCTGAGGAAGATCTCACACAGCGTGGTGGGCAGCTGATAAATCAGACGTCCAATTCCCAGGTTTTCGTAGTGCATAATGCTCTTTTCCGTATCGAAGACCTTGCCCACCTCAATGGCGGTCTGGGCCTCCTTATAGGAATCCGCAAGCTCACGCAGGTGCTCCGCGACCGTACCGATACCGGTAACAGTCTTGATCCGCAGTTCATTTTTCAGGGTCTCTTCCATGGAAACTGCCAGCTTTTCCAGGTCGGCCCCAGTAGTCCCGGCGGTGATCTGCTTGACCACAGCCACATCAGTCTCATTGATGCTGAGGACAAAGTCCTGCAGCTTGTCCGGGAACATACCGGACAGAACATCCACCGTAGCAACATCGCCGTGGCCCAACTGACGGATCAGGAATACGGCACGGGGTGCATCGGTGGCAAAGTGCAGCTCTTTGGCGCGAATATAAATATCACCGGGGAGAATATTATCCATGATGATATTCTTCACAAAGGTTCCCCGATCATGCTTATCCTCGTAGAAGGTTTTCGCATCATTGAGCGCGATATAAGCCATCGTGCAGAAGGACTTGGCGATTTCGTCATCGCCGGTGCAGAACACTGCATACTCCATGCAGTTGGTACTGCCCATCGCTGCCTTAAAGCTCTTCTGTGCGAAGGTAACCACACCGTCACCAGCACCGCTGACCTTCAAAGCGGCATCCGCCCAACGCTCTCCCAGCAGGGTTACGTCAGTACAGGAAACAACGCTGCCCTCAGTATCTATTACGCCAAAGGTTCGATCACTAATGTCCTTTAACTGGACGATCACGCTCTGAAAAACACTGTTGGACATTTTTTGCCCCTCCCTTAGTATCTTGCATAAATGCTTATTTCACAAAACTGCGTTATTATTATACACAGCTTTTGCGCATATTGCAAGTACCATTTGACATTTTATTGCAAAAAGTCTATTCTTTTTTAGCTAATATACCCTGTCTCGTTGGAAGCGCAGGAAAAATCATCATTTATTTTCCAGCAAAAGCCCCAGTTAGCTCCGTCAATATGCCAATTTCCTGATCTGTAAGCTCCCGAACCGCTCCTTTTGGAAGATTTCCCAGAGAAAGCGGTCCCTCCGATTCTCGGCGGAGGTAGGTGACTGTCATTCCCCGGGATGCCATCATCCGTCGAACCTGGTGATATTTTCCTTCATATACCGTGATTCGGCTCTCTCCGGGGCCCAAAGGCTCTAAAATGGCAGGCAGGCACTGGGTCCCGTCCCGCAGAGTCAGTCCCTTCTCGAAAGCCTCCGTATCTTCCGGTGTCCCCTCTCCCTCATGCCGGGCATAGTAGACCTTGGGAACCCGCTTCTTGGGAGAAATCAGGCGGTGAAGAAGGTCCCCGTCGTTGGTAAACAGGAGAAGGCCCTCTGTTTCTTTATCCAGCCGTCCCACCGGCTTAACATCCCCGTATTTCTTGGGAAGCAGCTCCATGACCGTTTTATCCCGAGCATCCTCGGTAGCTGTCACATAGCCGGCAGGCTTGTGAAGCATCACGACAATCCGCTGCCTGCCGCCCAGGCGTTCCCCGTCCAGTGCGATTTCCTGGGTATCGGGATCCACCTTCATACTGGGGTCCTTGACCGATGCACCGTTCAGGGTCACCCGTCCGGCCTTTAAGATGAGCTTCACCTGACTGCGGGTACCTACACCGCTGTCACATAAGAATTTGTCCAATCGCTCCATGGTTCCTCCGTTCTATCCCCCCTTGTCCCGGCATAGGCTGAAAGTGCCAATTACAAAACAGGAGGGATCCTCTATGATGGTTATGACCGCAAAACTGAATTTGAAAAAGATACTGCTGATTCTGGCTGCCGCTGCTGCCGTGGTTCTGTCGCTGATTCTGCTGCTGGGCGGGAACGGCGAGGCGGAGACCACTGCCGCCCCGGCTGTCTCCGGGAACGATGCCCGGGTCCAGTTCCTCACGGAGCAGGGCTGGGAGGTAAACGAAACCCCCACCGAATCCAGCCGGGTGAAGGTACCGGGCCAGACCAGCCAGATCTACGAGCGCTACAACAACCTGCAAAAGAGCCAGGGCTATGACCTTTCCAAGTATGCAGGCAAGAAAGTGATGCGCTATGTCTACGAAATCCGCAACTATCCCGGAACCACCGCCCCGGTGTACGCCACCCTTCTGGTGTATAAGGACCAGATTATCGGCGGCGATATCACCGATACCGGCGCAAACGGAAAAATCCGCGGCTTCCAGCGGCCCAAGGCGGAAAAGGCAGCACAGAAGCCTGCGCTGCCTGCACCCACCCAGGCACCTGCGGAGGCTCCCACGGAGGGAACTTCCCCCGCTGTCCAGCAGTGACCCACGGTCATTTGCCCAAGGTCATTTTCTGAATCATACCACATACTTTGCACCTTGACAAGAAAGAACTGCCGTGGTATCCTGTAGAGGAACTGAATCAGTATCTTCAGGGCGGGGTGTAATTCCCCACCGGCGGTAAAGTCCGCGAGCGTTTCGGCGCAGAATCGGTGTGATTCCGATACCGACAGTATAGTCTGGATGAAAGAAGATCGGCAGAGCCGGGGGTCTCCCCGGATACGTTCCTACCTCTATTGATCACGCCCTGAGAATGCTCTCAGGGCGTATTTTTTATCTTATGAGGTGGAAAACATGAAAGATTTCTTCGCACAAGTGCAGGAAAACCTCAGTTTTGTGGTGGTCTGCGCCCTCATCGTCATTGGTATCATTGCCCTTGCTAAGCTCACCGAGCACTTTTTCCTGGAAAAGCGGCAGGTCACCTCTGCCCGCCGGGTCAGCATTGTGGGCATCTGCGCTGCAATCGCCGCAGTCCTGCACATCTTTGACTTTCCCCTGCCGTTCATGGCTCCCGGCTTTTACAAGCTGGACTTCTCCGAGATTCCGGTGCTCCTGTGCGGCTTCTATTTGGGACCGACCGCCGCTGTCGCCACAGAAGCGGTGAAGATTCTTCTGAAGCTGCTGATGAAAAGCACCACTACCGCCTTTGTGGGTGACTTTGCAAACTTCGTAGTGGGGTGTGCCTTGGTTCTCCCCGCCACCATCTGGTATCATGCCCACAAGAGCCGCCACAGCGCACTGCTGGGTCTCATTGCCGGAACGGTCATTATGACGGTTTTCGGCAGCCTCTTCAATGCGGTGTATCTGCTTCCCAAATTCTCCCAGCTCTACGGCCTGCCGCTGGACCAGATCATTGCCATGGGCTCTGCCATTTGGAGCAGTATTCACGATGTTTCCACCTTTGTACTTTTCTGCGTCGCCCCCCTGAACCTTCTCAAGGGTGTGCTGGTATCCGTGCTCACCATGCTTCTCTATAAAAAGGTAGCACGTCCTCTTTTTGGTATCCACCAATAATCCCATGATATGATTCCCCGGAAGCGGTAAACCCCACCCGTTTCCGGGGAACTTTTTATTTTTTCTGGGTTATATTCATTTTTCCCTCTTTATTTATACAGGAGCAGAGACTATAATAGACCGTGAAAAAGGAAAAGGAGAGTTTATTTATGCGAATTGTCGTCAAGATCGGCACCTCTACTCTGGCTCACAGCACCGGCCTTCTCAATATCCGCCGGGTGGAGCAGCTGTGCCGTGTTTTAAGTGACATTAAAAATGCAGGACACGAAGTGATCCTGGTATCCTCCGGCGCCATCGGCATGGGCGTTGGCAAGCTGGGGCTTCGGGAGCGTCCCCAGGACATTCCCACCAAGCAGGCTGCTGCCGCCGTGGGACAGTGCGAGCTCATGTATGTATATGACAAGCTGTTCAGCGCCTACCACCACACCGTGGCCCAGCTGCTGATTACCAGCGAGGACATCTCCAACGAGCATCGGCATCAAAACTTCAGAAATGCCCTGCATCGTCTGCTGGAGCTGGGCGCTCTGCCCATTCTCAACGAAAACGACACCGTGGCCACCGACGAGCTGGTCATCGGTGATAATGACACCCTTGCCGCCATTGTGTCCAGAAGTGTGGAAGCAGACCTTCTCATTCTTCTGTCGGACATTGACGGTCTCTATACCGCGGATCCCCACACCCATCCCGAAGCAGAGCTTCTCCATCGGGTCACTGCCATTGACGAAAACATTCTTTCCCTGGCTGGAATCAGCGGTTCTAACCTGGGCACCGGCGGTATGATTACCAAGCTCCAGGCAGCCAAGATCTGCATGGACTGCAACTGTGATATGGTCATTGCCAACGGTCAGGACCCCCATATTCTCTACGACATTCTGGACGGAAAAGATGTGGGAACGACTTTTTCTAGGAGGGATTCCCATGAAGGAAATGCTTGAAAACGCAAAGGCCGCCAAGCGCACCGTCTCCCGGCTCACGACCCAGGAGAAAAACCGTGCGCTGAACGCCATGGCCCAGGCACTTCTGGACCAGAGCGCACAAATTCTGGAAGCCAACGCGCTGGACTTAGAGGCCGCCAGGGGAACGGTCTCCCAGGTAATGCTGGATCGGCTGCTTCTCACCCAGGAGCGAATCGCCGCCATGGCCCAGGGTATCCGTCAGGTTGCCGCCCTGCCCGATCCGGTGGGACGGGTTCTGGACGAAATCACCCGGGAAGACGGTCTTCTCATCCGCAAGGTCTCCGTACCCATGGGCGTAATTGCCATTATCTACGAGAGCCGCCCCAATGTCACCAGTGACGCTGCGGCTCTGGCTCTCAAGAGCGGAAATGTCTGCATCCTCCGGGGCGGCAAAGAGGCTTTCCGCAGTGCCAACGCCATCGTCACCGCTCTGCGGGCAGGTCTGGAAGCCTGCGGCATTACCCCCTACGCAGTCAACCTGGTGCAGGACACCTCCCGGGACAGCGCCAACGCTCTGATGACTGCCAACGGCTATATTGACCTTCTGATTCCCAGAGGCGGCGCCGGGCTGATTAACGCCTGCCTGAAAAACGCCACCGTCCCCTGCATCGCCACCGGCACCGGCATCTGCCACATCTACGCAGAGAAAACCGCCGATCCCGCTATGGCAGTATCCATCATTGAAAACGCCAAGACCAGCCGCCCCAGCGTGTGCAACGCTATGGAGGTGCTGCTGGTAGACAAGGACTTCGCCCCCACCCTGCTGCCCATGCTGCACAAGCGTCTGGTAGAGGAGCGGGCAAACCCGGTGGAGCTGCGTCTGGACGAAACCGCCCAGGCCATCATTCCCGGCACTGCCGCCACGGCACAGGATTTCGATACCGAGTTCCTGGACTACATTCTGGCGGTGAAGTGCGTGGACGGCGTGGAAGAAGCCATTGCCCATATCGCCGCCCACTCCACGGGACACAGCGAAGCCATTCTCACCCAGGACCCGGAAGCTGCACAGAAATTCACAGAAGCTGTGGACAGTGCGGCGGTCTATGTCAACGCCTCCACCCGGTTTACCGACGGCGGTGAATTTGGCCTGGGCTGTGAAATGGGCATTTCCACCCAGAAGCTCCACGCCAGAGGCCCTATGGGTCTGCGGGAGCTCACGACCTATAAATACATCATTCAGGGATGCGGTCAAATCCGCTAGGAGGCATTATGAAATACGGATTTATCGGCTGTGGGAACATGGGCGGTGCCATCGCCCGGGCTCTCAGCAAAGCCACCACAGATTTTCTCATTACCGACCGCTCCGGCAAGGCCAAGGCACTGGCCCAGGAGCTGGGCTGCACCTATACGGACAGCGCCGCCATCTGCCAGCAGGCAGACGCCATCTTCCTGGGGGTCAAGCCCCATATGCTGAAAGACACCCTGGCTCCTCTCACTCCTGCCCTGCTGGCCCGCAAGCCCCTGCTCATCTCCATGGTGGCAGGTGTGGAGATTCAGCAGATTGAGGGATTCCTCGGGGAGAAGCTTCCCATCCTCCGCATCATGCCAAACACCCCGGTGGCTGTGGGCAAGGGTGTGATCCAGTATTGCCGCAACGACCTGGTGACGGAAGAGATGCTCAATGCCTTTCTCAAAGACCTCTCCGGCGCCGGTGTGCTGGACCCCCTGGACGAATCTCTCATCGACGCTGCCAGCGCCATTTCCGGCTGCGGCCCCGCATTTGTCTACCAGTTCATAGAAGCGCTGGCTGACGGTGCTGTTGCCTGCGGCATCCCCCGCCCCAAGGCTATGGAGTACGCCGCCGCCACGGTCATCGGTGCCGGCGAAATGGTCCTCACCACCGGGCAGCATCCCGGCGCCCTGAAGGACGCTGTCTGTTCCCCCGGCGGCAGCACCATTCAAGGCGTGCGCACCCTGGAACAGCACGGTTTCCGAGGCGCTGTCATGGACTGCGTCATTGCCGCCTTTGAAAAAAATCAGAAGTTGGGGAAATAACTATGGAATATCGAATTCTAGGGAAAACCGGTCTCAAAATCTCCCGCATGGGCTTCGGCGGAATTCCCATCCAGCGCATTGACCCGGAGGGAACCAAACAGCTGATGCAGGCACTGATGGACGCCGGCATCAACTACATCGACACTGCCCGGGGCTACACCGTCAGCGAAGCCTATCTGGGGCAGGCCCTGGAAGGGATCCGGGACCACTTTGTTCTCGCCACCAAGAGCATGGCTCGCACCAAGGAAGCCATGGCGGCGGATATTGAAATCAGCCTGGGAAATCTCCGCACCGACTACATCGACCTCTACCAGATTCACAACCCCTCTATGGAGCAGCTGGAACAGGTAATGGCCCCCGGCGGTGCTCTGGAAGCTCTGCTGGAAGCCAAGGAGGCTGGGAAAATCGGTCATATTGGCCTCACCGCCCACTCCCCGGAGGTATTCCGTAAGGCACTGGAGCTTCCCTGGGTGGAAACCCTCATGTTCCCTTATAATATTGTAGAGACCCAGGGCGAAGCTTTGATTCGTGCCTGTGCCAAACGGAACATCGGCTTCATCTGCATGAAGCCCCTGGCAGGCGGTGCCATTGAGGATGCTGCCCTTGCCATGCGGTACGTTGCCGCCAACCCCGATGTCACCGTGGTGATTCCGGGCATGGCAGCTCCTGAGGAGCTTTCCCAAAACCTGGAAGCCGTTAACAACACAGCTCCCCTGAGCCCCGAGGAACAGGCCAAGTGCATGGACATCCGCCGGGCGCTGGGCACCAATTTCTGCCGCCGCTGCGGCTACTGTGCCCCCTGCTCAGCCGGAATCATCATTCCCAACGTCTTCGTATTCCAGGGCTATCTGGACCGTTACAATTTGGAAGACTGGGCACGGGACCGCTATGCCGCTATGCCCAAGCACGCTTCGGACTGCATCGGCTGTGGTGCCTGTGAGGACCGCTGCCCCTACCACCTGCCCATCCGCAACATGCTCAAAGAGGCCCGGATGAAATTCGGAAGCTAAACAACATACCGTAAAAAGAGGTCGGAAGGTTCCGACCTCTTTTTATATGTGTGAACGTTTTCGGCTTTCAAAGCGTTTCTGCTGCTCAAAAGCACACCGGCAGAGCCGCCGTTTTTATCCCGATTTTTTCTGCATAATTCGTTGATTTCCAAAAAATACCATGGTACAATACGGGCACGAAAGGGCGGTGGCTATTTTGAAATTAACCAGTCTAAAGAAAAAATGTCAGATATGTAATCGTGTAAATCTCACACTTGTGCTGCTCATTATTATCCTCTCTGCCTTGGTCACTTGGATGTCCATCCGTGCGGGTATGGATTTTGAGGAATATATGTTTGGTCTCATGAGTTTTGTCATAGGCCTGGTTGCACTGCTGATTGGAAGATTTCTTCCCACCAAAGAGTCTAATGCGTATATGTCCGGCAAGTTCGCGGGTTTCATCGCACTTGCCAATCTTGCCCTCAATCATCGCAGCGTCTCTCCCTCTGTATTAAAGGGCGGCCCTATCGTGCGAGGCTGGAATTTTGCAGCATTTCTGATTTTCGCTGCTTTCATGGGTCTCTTTAACTGCATGGGGGCATGGCTTTTCTGCTCGGAAGATACGCTGATACTTTCGATACTCTATGGAATCACCTGTGCGCTCTGGCTGATGCTGATTCCCTTCTGCGGGTTCTGGACCTATTATGACAGCTGTATTTCTGAAATAGAGAAACATGGAGAGTCCTTTGAGGGGCTGGGGAAAAAATCAATTCGTCAAATGATATACAGCAGCATAGCGTTTTTCCTGGTTGCAGTTCTCCCTTTTCTGATTGCGGCCATCCTAAGCTACGCAGGAAGCCATGCAAAGCCGGATAAACCCACCGAGTTTACCCAAGAGCAGATCACCCAGCAGATTTCCGCCGCACGGAAAAAGCTTGAAACCATTGACCCCGAGGAATTTTACGAATCCATGGAATTTGATAGCATCGGTGAAGCCCTGGTAGACATTCAGCATAACTTCAACAATCAAAAATTCTACTACCTGGTGCAGTACTTCAGGAATGACACCATCCACATCGTCACCTGGATGGATGCAGGTCAGGAAGTTTACATTGACTCCTTCCACGTGCTCAAGCACGACCGACTAAAACGTACCAGTTCTTTTCTTTCCTCCTCTCTGACAAAAGCAGATTTTGAGGGAAAGGAAACCGGTATTCTGGAATAAACAGCACAGCCCCGCCGGGTCTGGGAATGCTCCCAAGCCCGGCGGGGCTTCTTTATATTGGACTGTACAAGGGGCTTCTTATCGAATGACCCGAACTCTCAAAACGCCGTCAATGCGGCTCAGGTCTTCCACCACAGTCTGGGAGGGCTTGCGGTCCAAATCCAGCATGGTGTAGGCATAGTCTCCCCGACTCTTGTTGGTAAGCCCTGCAATGTTCACATTCTCCCCTGCCACTGCCGTGGTAAACCGGCCCAGAGAATTAGGAATGTTGCGATGGAGAATGGTAATCCGTCCGGCGCTGGTGCAGACTCCCATATCGCAGTTGGGGAAGTTCACGGAGTTCACAATGTTTCCGTTTTCCAGATAGTTCTTCATCTGGTTCACCGCCATCCGGGCGCAGTTATCCTCAGATTCCTCAGTGGAGGCACCCAGGTGAGGAATGGCAATACAGCCGGGCATGGAGGCTGTCTTTTCGTTGGGGAAGTCGGTGACATAGTGCCAGACCTTCCCGTTTTTCAGGGCTTGGGCCATGGCGTCGTCATCCACCAGACCGCCCCGGGCAAAATTCAGGAGGATCACGCCCTGCTTCATACGGTTCAGGGCCTGGGCGTTGATCATGTTCCGGGTGCTGTCCAGAAGCGGCACATGGATGGAAATCACGTCGCAAAGCTCATAGATTTCCTCCTGGGTCTTCACATGGCGGATACCGCTGTCCAGGTGCCAGGCCGCTTCGACGGAGATGTAGGGGTCGTATCCATAGACCTCCATCCCCAGCCGAACCGCTGCATTGGCAAGCGGACCGCCCACAGCACCCAGACCGATGACTCCCAGCCGCTTTCCGGCAATCTCGTGACCTGCAAACTGTGACTTGCCCTTCTCCACCTTCTTAGCAAGCTCCGGCTGATCCTTGATGGACTGGACCCAATTGATGCCGCCTACCACATCCCGGCAGCCCAGAAGCAGACCGCAGAGGGACAGCTCCACCACGCTTCTGGCATTGGCCCCGGGGGTGTTGAACACCACAATGCCCTGCTGAGAGCAGCGGTCCAAGGGGATATTATTGACCCCCGCCCCGGCTCTGGCAATCGCCAGCAGGGATTCCGGCAGGGCCAGGTCGTGCATGGCAGCGCTTCTCACCAGCACTGCCTGTGCATCTTCCAGATGCTCTGTAAGCTGATAGTTTTCGGTGAACAGCTCCGTTCCCTTCGGAGAGATTGAATTCAGGCAATGAACCTGGTACATAGCGATTCCTTCTTCCTATCAACGGTTTTCCCGTTCAAATTGTTCCATGAAGGTCACCAGTGCGGCAACCCCCTCAATGGGCATTGCGTTATAAATGCTGGCCCGCATACCGCCTACCGTGCGATGGCCTTTCAGATTCACCAGGCCCCGGTCGGCAGCTTCCTTCACAAATTTTGCATCCATCTCCCGGTCCCCGGTGACAAAGGGCACGTTCATAAGGGAGCGGTCCTTGGGCACCACGGTGCCGTGGAACAGGTCGCTCCCATCCAGAAAGTCATAGAGGATCTTGGCTTTCTCCTGATTGCGGCTTTCCATGGCTGCAAGTCCGCCCTGGGCTTTCAGCCACTGAAACACCTTTCCGCAGATATAAATGCCGTAGGCCGGGGGTGTATTGTACATGGAGCCGTGGTCCGCATGGGTCTTATAACGCAGCATGGTGGGGGTTCCCGGCAGCACATCCTCTGTAATCAGGTCTTCCCGGATAATGGCAATGACCACACCGGCGGGGCCGATGTTCTTCTGAACGCCGCCATAGAGCATGGCATAGCGGCTCACATCCACCGGCTCCGACAGGAAGCAGGAGGACACATCCGCCACCAGGTCCTTTCCCTTGGTGTTCGGCAGGGTGTGGAACTTGGTTCCGTAAATGGTGTTGTTTTCGCAGATATACACGTAATCTGCATCCGGGCTGATGGACAGATCTGAGCAGTCCGGGATGTAGGAGAAATTCTTATCCTCAGAGGAAGCCACCGCATTGGCCTTGCCGTAGAGCTTTGCCTCCTGCCAGGCCTTCTTTGCCCACTGTCCGGTGATGATGTAATCGGCTGTCCGATTCTTCATCAGGTTCATGGGAATCATAGCAAACTGCTGGCTGGCACCGCCCTGTAAGAACAGGACCTTGTAATGATCCGGGATTCCCATAAGCTCCCGAAGGTCCGCCTCTGCGGCATCGAGGATGGCCTGGTAGGTGCTGCTTCGGTGGCTCATCTCCATCACAGACATTCCAGTTCCCCGGTAGTCCAGCATTTCGTCCGCCGCTTCTCGCAAAACGCTTTCCGGCAGTACCGCCGGACCTGCGGAAAAGTTATACACTCTCGCCATGACGATTCCTCCTTCATCGATTATGGGTGCAGCAGCCGCTCAATCAGGCGGTGGCCGTTGGGCTCGTAAATTCCGGTGGCTCTGGCCTCCTCCTCACTGTAACGGGCCAGGGATTTTGCCTGGATTGTGCTGTCATAGAGCAGATAGGGCACCGGGTCCCCGGTGTGGGTGCGAATCCGCAGCGGGGTGGGATGGTCCGGGAGCACCAGCATACGGTAGTCCTCCCCTGCCTCTGCCATTGCCTGACGCACAGGGGTAATGAGACGGCGGTCCAGGTCCTGGATGGCCTGGATTTTTTCTTTCAGGCGGCCTTGGTGGCCCATTTCATCCGGGGCTTCCACGTGAATATACACATAGTCGCAGCCATCCTCCAACAGGGCCTTCACTGCGGCCCGGGCCTTGCCCTCATAGTTGGTGTCAATGGAGCCTGTGGCCCCGGGGACCTGCATCACCTGCATTCCCGCGCCTACGGCGATTCCCTTCAGCAGGTCCACCGCCGACACCATCGCACCCTTGAGACCTGTTTTCTCCCGGAAGTTTTGCAGGCTTGGCTTGGTGCCTGCGCCCCAGAACCAAAGGGAGTTTGCCTTATTGACACCCTTTGCCTGCCGCTCCCGGTTGAGGGGATGGTCGTTCAGCAGTCCGAAACTCTGTTCCATCATGTCCTTCAGGGCCGGTTCCTTGGGAAGCCAGGGGCCGATTTTCGTGCCCAGGTGGTCGTGGGGCGGCTCCAGGTCCACCAGCCGACCGTTTTTCCAAATCAGGATATGGCGGTAGCTGGTGCCGCTGTAGAACTGAAATTCCTCATGATTGAAGTGCTTCCGAATGGTGTCCATCAGCACATCCGCATCCTGAGAGGAAATCTCTCCCGAGCTGTGGTCCAGGATGGTTTTCTCTTCATAGGGCTCCGGGTCGGTCAGGGTTACCACGTTGCATCGGAACACCACGTCGGTATCCTCCATGGGCACCCCAATACTCAGGGCTTCCAGGGGAGATCGGCCGGAATAACATTTGCTGGGATCATAGCCCAGCACAGAAAGATTCGCAACGTCACTGCCGGGAACCATGCCCGCAGGGACATTCTGCACCATCCCCATCTCACCGCAGCCCGCCATCTCATCCATGGCAGGGGTATCTGCATAAGCGAGTGGGGTCTTTCCGCCCAGTGCGGCAATGGGCTCATCTGCCATGCCGTCACCCAAAACGACGATATATTTCATAGCCTCTCTCCTTCTTTCCAGAATTTGTCCTTATTAAAAAGACAAATGTCTTTGATTTCAGATATACTACCACGTTCTGCCTGGGATTGCAAGGTGTATATCATACGAAAAGGCCCGTGGGTTTCTCTGCTTTCGTATACAATTCCACAACACAGGTACCATTCTATTCAGTAACAGGCAAAAAAGACTACGGGATGCAAAAAATCGTGCCTGCCGCAGAATTTACATTCTGTGACAGGCACGTTGGATATTTTCTTGGCTTACTGCTCTTCCAGCAGCATATCAATTCCGGTCTGGAGAACCTCGGAATTCAGGGCACCGCTGCCCTGGGCCACCAGATTTCCTTCGGCATCGATGAAGTAGGTCACAGGCATACCGGTGATACGATAGGCAATCGCCGCCTCCTGATAGGCATCGTAGTACACCGGGAAGCTGTAGCCCTTATCCGCAATGAAGCCGGAGGCCTTCTCTACCGTCTCCCGAATTCCATCGGTGAGATTCACCAGCAGGAAGTTGATCTCTTCTCCGTAGGCATCAAACTTCTCCTGGAAATCGGGCATTTCCATCTGGCAGGGGCCGCACCAGCTGGCCCAGAAGTTAAGGATCACAGGCTTGCCCTGGAAGTCTGACAGCTTATAAGCATTGCCATCCAGGTCGTAAGCGGTGAAATCCGGTGCAGGGGTCTTAGGCTCTTCGGTGCCATCCGGGGTGGTCTCCCCTGCGGGCTGGGTTGCCAGCTGGTTCATTTGCAGGCTGGGGGCCAGCTGATTGTAGAGAACGTAGGCTCCCACCAGAAGAATGGCGAGAAGCAGGAACACAATGATAATTTTCAGACTTTTGTACATATCGTACCTCCTTAGCTCATAAGGGCAAGGAACTTACCCAGGTATCCGGTTGCCATCAGCACACCGATGATCACCAGCAGGCCGCCGCTGATTCGGTTGATCACAGCATAGTGGCTCTTAATCCAGTTGAAAGTGCTCTTGAGCTTATCGATGAGCACCGCACTGATGAGGAAGGGCACACCGAGGCCCATAGCGTAGCACAGCAGCATCCCCATGCCCTCCAGAACGTGGCCCTGCTGAGAGGCCAGTATCAGGGCAGAGCCCAGGAAGGCACCCACGCAGGGAGTCCAGCCGATGGAAAAAACAATGCCGAACAGCAGTGCAGAGAAGAAGCCCATCTCCTTCTGGACCATATTTCTATGGAAGCCCTTGAAGATGTTCAGCTGGAACACGCCCATGTAGTTAAGGCCAAAGACAACAACAATGAGGCCGGAAATCAGATTGACCCAGAAAGAATAGGTCTTCAAGAAACTGCCCAGGGTTCCGGCTAAGGCACCCATGGCTACAAACACCAGGGTGAATCCCAGCACAAAGCCGGAAACGCCGGTGAGTGTCTTTTTCGTGGAACGCTCTCCGCCGCCGGCAAAATAGGAAATGTAGATTGGCAGCATGGGGAGCAGACAGGGGGAAATGAAGGTAATGATACCTTCCAGGAAGGAAATCAGATATTGCATATGGTTTACTCCTTGATGGGTTTTTTATAGGATACACATTTTATAAGAAAAAGTAAGTGACTTTGTTACATTTTTGAAAATTCCCCGGTGCAAGGCTGGATAATCTTCCATTTTCCAAGACTTTCCAAACAAAAATGGGACCTGCCTTGTGGGCAGGTCCCAAAATCTTGACTGAGTGGATCAGTTGGTGTAGTTGTCGAAGTAACCCTGGATCAGGATGACAGGGGTGCCCTTATCGCCGGAGCCGGAGGTCAGGTCGCACAGAGAACCGATGAGGTCGGTGAGACGGCGGGGGGTAGTACCCTGAGAAGCCATGGTGCCGGAGACATCGCCCTTCTCACGGATGCGCTGCTGGATAGCCTCCTGCAGGGCCTCGCCGGAGAGGTCAGCAAAGTCGTTGTCAGCCAGGTACTTGAGCTTCAGCTCGTTGGGGGTGCCTTCCAGGCCGGGGGTGTTAGCAACAGAGACACTGGGGTCAGCCAGCTCCCAGATCTTGCCCACGGGATCCTTGAATGCGCCATCGCCGTAGACCATAACTTCTACGTGCTTGCCGGTCTTTTCCAGCAGTCTCTTCTGGATCTCCAGAACCAGATCGGTGCACTCTCTGGGGAAGAGCTTGATGGTGTCTTCATTGGACTTATTGGAGCCCAGCAGACCGAACTTCTCCTGGTAGCCGCTGCCGTCCACGGGAGTATTCAAAATGTCGTCCAGGCCGCAGACCACCTCTGCGCCGGCATCCCGAAGCAGACGCTTGGTTCTGGCACGGGTGTGAATGTCGCAGGTCAGGACATTCTTGGTGTAGTTCAGGATGGTGCGGGGATCGTTGGCGAAGATAATCTCCACCTCAGCGCCGCTCTCCCGAATCAGGTCGCCGTAGTACTGCACATAGTCAACACCGGTGAAGGGATGGCGGTTCTCGCCAAACAGCTCCCGGTACTTCTCCAGAGTCAGCACATCGGAATAGGGGTTCACATGAGCAGCATCCAGCTTGTCCAGAGACACCAGCTCATTGCCCACCTCATCGGAGGGATAGCTCAGCATCAGAACAATCTTCTTTGCGCCCTTGGCAATGCCCCGCAGACAGATGGCAAAGCGGTTCCGGGACAGGATGGGCAGAATCACGCCGATGGTGCCGCCGCCCAGTTTAGCCTTGACATCCTTAGCGATGGCGTCCACAGTGGCGTAGTTACCCTGAGCACGGGCTACAATGGACTCGGTGGCAGCAACCACGTCACGGTCCCGGAGGGTGAAGCCCTCGCTCTCAGCAGCCTCTAACACGCTGTCCACGACGATCTTCGCCAGGTCATCGCCCTGACGGATAATGGGGCAGCGAATACCCCGGGAGATCGTGCCTACTTTTCTATCCATAATAAATACCTCATTTCCGTGGTCAGGCAGCCCTGACCAGAGCATCATAACATACTAGTTATACAGCAAATCATCGTCAAATTCAATCACTTTTTTCAAAAAAATTGATATTGCATAATATTTTTGTATAATTGGACATTTGTTCCCTATCCAATGGCTTTTCCTGGCAAAAAACTGCACAAAAGGAGAGACCGCACCACTGGCCTCTCCTTTTGTGAGATTGGTTTTGGGGTAACATTGCTTTCGCAGTGTCTGTATGGAAAGCGCCTTTGCCCGAGCGCCTGGCCATCTGTAAATTCAGCAGTTACCGCCCGAGAAGAAGGCAACGGCAACTGCGCCGGGGCCCGTATGGGTGCCCACCACGCTGCCAACCAACGTGGTATGCAGCGTCTCTTCGTGGCCCTGCCAGAGGGCCTCGCTGTCGTGGATGTACTTTTGCAGCAGGGCATCATTGAGGCCGGTATAACCCAGCAGCAGCGGCATACTGAAATCCACACCGCCTGCCTTATTGATTTCCTGAATCAGCATATTATTGGCCTGACGGGAGCCCCGGGCCTTGCCCAGCACCTTGATCTCTCCGTCCTGAATGGTCAGCACCGGCTTAATGGACAAAAGGCTTCCCGCCACCGCGGCAGTCTTGGAGATCCGCCCGCCCCGTTTCAGGTATTCCAGGGTGTCCAGCATGGCAAGCAGCCGAATTTCGTCCCGCTTTTTGGTCAGTTCCTCTGCCACATCCTGGGCAGACATCCCCTGATTTGCCAGGCGCAGGCCGTATTCTGCCAGAATAGCCGCACCGATGGTCACGCTGTGGCTGTCCACCACAAAAACTTTTCCCGGGAAATCCGCGGCAGCGATACAGGCGCTTTGGTAGGTGCCGGAAAGGGAGGCCGTGATGGTCACTGCAACCACCGTATCGCCGGCGTCCACTGCCTCCTGGAAGGCCTTCTGGAAGGCGAAGGGCGATGCCTGGCTGGTAGTGGGAAGCACTTCACTCTCCACCAGCTTTTCATAGAACTCCTGTCCGGTGATGTTCACACCGTCGATGTATTCTTCCTCTCCAAAGTGAATGGTAAGGGGCACCACCATCATCTGGTCCTGCACAGCAGGGTTCAGGTCAGCGGTAGAATCCACTAAAATTCTCGTGCTCATACGTTCCTCCTATTTGAGTCCTTCTTGACAAATGGTATGGAGGTTTCCGGCGATCAAGCCCATAACCTCATAAAAAATTTTTCGCTTCTCATCGTCCAGTCCCTCGCCTGCCTGGCGCACTGCCTGGAGCGTACGCTTCTGGACCGCCCGGGCGGCAGCAGCCCCCTGCTTCGTAAGCTTCAGAGGGGCACGGTAGCGCACGCCGTTTTTCTCCAGGCACTCCACCATTCCAGCTGTCTCCAGCTCTGCCACGGTTCTGGAAATCGCCGCCTTGTCCTTTTCGCAGATTTCGCACAGCTGGGCAGCCGTGATTCCTTCCGGGTAGTCACTGAGGGCCAGCATACACTGGACGTGCGGACCTTTCAGGCCGTATTTTGCCATTTCTGTTCTTTCGATCTTCTGCATATCCCGGTAAAGAGAGGATACTGCCGAGGAAAAGCGCTGGAATCGCTGAATCATATTGGATTTCCTCCTGTTTCTTAATGTTGATATATCAACATCTTAGGACGAAAGAATTGTATCATCCGAATGTGGACTTGTCAACATTCTTGATTTCATCAACGTCAAACTGCACATCGATCCTCACTGTCTCTCTTTCAGCAAAAAGCCATGCAGTATATTTTTTCCATTGGGTGTTTCCGAGACAGCATTGGGAAGTTGGAACAGGGATTGCTGCATTTTTCATTTCCCTGTCGTCTTTGATCCGATTTTCTTTTCCGTAGCCGTTATACTATATTAATATAAGGATTACTACTGCCGCTTGTAAAAACTACAGTCAAGTCTTTCAAAATCTGTGTTTTTTCAATCATTTCGGTCCGTATTTCTGTGTTATTCCCTTTTGCACAATTTTATATAGTTATTTTGAACACAATACCAGATTGCAATTTTCCCTACCCTCTTATCCCCGTGTCTTGTCCGGGTTTATCTATTTTTGTCAATTTTCAAAATTTTCTGTTGACAAGAATGATATTCCTATGCTACAATCTCCTAGATAAAGATGTCCGTCACTGCGCCACTATGTAAAATACTGGCAAGTTCAAGTCTTTACGATCTTGCCGCTGGCAGGATTTTTTTATGTCAACATTTTCCCCACACAGAAAGGAGAACACTATGACCGATATGATCCGGGCTCAGGTTTACATTGCTAATACCGCTTCTGTTTCCCGTTTCCTGGATGGGTATTCTTTTTTCAATTCTCCCAAGTATGCAATTTTTCCCGGCTTTTGTGATGTGCATGTGCATTTCAGAGAGCCGGGATTTTCTTATAAAGAGACCATTGCTTCCGGGAGTCTGGCTTCCGCCAGAGGCGGATACACCGACGTGTGTACCATGCCCAACCTAAACCCCGTACCCGATACGCTTTCCAATCTCAATATTCAGAGAAAGATTATTGAGACGGACGCCTGTATCCACGTCCACCCCTACGGTGCCATCACCGTTGGCGAAAAGGGCGAAGTCCTGGCAGACATGGCAGACATGGCTCCCTACGTCCCCGGCTTTTCTGATGACGGCCGCGGCGTTCAGGACCGTTCCCGAATGAGGGAAGCCATGCTGAAAGCCAAGGAACTGGGAAAGCCCATCGTCGCCCACTGTGAAGACAACACCCTTCTCCACGGCGGCTACATTCACGACGGTGCCTACGCTGCTGCCCACGGACACAGAGGCATCTGTTCCGAAAGCGAATGGGGCCCGGTGGCCCGGGATTTGGAGCTGGTTAAGGAAATCGGCTGTGCCTACCATGTGTGCCACATCTCCGCCAAGGAGACCGTGGACATCATCCGCAAGGCCAAAGCTGAGGGTGTCAACGTCACCTGTGAGACCGGTCCCCACTACCTGGTGATGGATGACAGTATGTTAAAGGAAGAGGGCCGATTCAAAATGAACCCGCCTCTGCGAAGCAAGGAAGACCGGGAAGCTCTGATTCAGGGTATTCAGGACGGTACTATCGACATGATCGCAACAGATCATGCCCCCCACTCCGCAGAAGAAAAGGCCCGGGGCCTGGAAAAGAGTCCCTTCGGCATCACGGGCATTGAAACCGCCTTCCCCATTCTTTACACCTATCTGGTGAAACCCGGGATCATCACCCTGGAGCGGCTTTTGGAGCTGCTCACCGTGAATCCCCGCAAGCGGTTCCAGCTTCCCATCGGCGACGACTTCACCGTCTGGGATTTGGAAGCCGAATATCCCATCGACTCCGCCGATTTTCTCTCCATGGGCAAGGCCACACCCTTCGAAGGCTGGACTGTCCAGGGGCGGTGCATGGCAACCGTCTGTGACGGTAAACTGGTATACAAAGCATTTTGACTATAAAAGATATAATTTCAGGAGGAGAACACCACTATGGCAAAGCGTAAAGACATCCGAAAGATTTTGATCATCGGCTCCGGCCCCATCGTCATCGGACAGGCCGCTGAGTTCGACTACGCAGGAACCCAGGCCTGCCTGGCTCTTAAGGAAGAGGGCTACGAAGTCGTTCTGTGCAACTCCAACCCCGCCACCATCATGACCGACACCTCCATCGCTGACAAAGTGTATATGGAGCCCCTGACCCTGGAGTACATCGCCAAGATCATTCGCTATGAGCGTCCCGACGCAATTGTTCCCGGCATCGGCGGTCAGACCGGCCTGAACCTTGCCATGCAGCTGGAGCAGAAGGGTATCCTCCGGGAGTGCCGTGTGAAGCTGCTGGGTACCTCCAGTGCCTCCATCCAGCGTGCTGAGGACCGTGAGGAGTTCAAGGAGCTGTGCCAGTCCATCGGCGAGCCCACCATTCCCTCCGAAATCACCTACTCCATTGAGGAAGCCAAGGAAGCTGCCAAGCACATCGGCTACCCTGTGGTTCTCCGTCCCGCCTTCACCCTGGGCGGCACCGGCGGCGGCTTCGCTGACAACGAAGAAGAGCTGGTTGAGATCGGCCTCAACGCTTTCAAGCTCTCCCCTGTGCATCAGGTTCTGATAGAGAAGTCCGTGAAGGGCTACAAGGAGATCGAGTTTGAGGTTATGCGTGACTCCACCGACCATGCCATCACCATCTGCGGCATGGAGAACATCGACCCTGTGGGTGTCCACACCGGCGACTCCCTGGTGGTTGCTCCCATCATGACCCTCAGTGAGCATGACGAAAAGATGCTCAACGATTCCGCTATCAAGCTCATCCGTGAGCTCAAGATTGAGGGCGGCTGCAACGTGCAGTTTGCTCTGAACCCCGAGACCAGCGAGTACTTCCTCATTGAGGTCAACCCCAGAGTCTCCCGTTCCTCCGCTCTGGCTTCCAAGGCTTCCGGCTACCCCATCGCTCGGGTCACTGCTAAGATCGCCGTGGGTATGTCCCTGGAGGAAATCGGCATTGCCAACACCACCGCTGCCTTTGAGCCGAAGCTGGACTATGTGATTGCAAAGCTGCCCCGCTTCCCCTTCGACAAGTTCGCCACCGCTGCCAACACCCTGGGCACCCAGATGAAGGCCACCGGCGAAGTCATGGGCATTGGCGCCACTCTGGAAGAGTGCCTGCTGAAGGGCGTTCGCTCTCTGGAAATCGGCGTGTGCCATTTCTACCTGCCCAAGTTTGACAGCTACACCGACGAGCAGCTGCTCACCTATCTGGAAAAGTTCCAGGACGACAACATCTTTGCCGTTGCTGAGCTGCTGCGCCGGGGCGTCTCTGTAGAGAAGCTTCACGAGGTCACCAAGATCACCGCCCACTTCCTGGAGTCCATCGCTAAGATTGTCGCCATGGAAAAGGTGGTCGCTGCACATCCCCAGGATGCTGAGATCCTGAAGCAGGCAAAGGTCATGGGCTTTGCCGATAAGTACATCGCCAAGCTCTGGAACTGCTCCGAAATCGATGTTTACCACCTGCGTCTTGAGAAGGGCATCCACCCCGTGTTCAAGATGGTGGATACCTGCCACACCGGCGCATACATCCCCTACTTCTACTCCTCTTACCAGGGCGAGAACGCATCCCGGCTCACCGACCGCAAGAAGATCGTGGTGCTGGGTGCAGGCCCCATCCGTATCGGTCAGGGCGTGGAATTCGACTACTCCACCGTCCATGCGGTGAACACCATCCGCAAGTCCGGCTACGAGGCCATCATCATCAACAACAACCCCGAGACCGTCTCCACCGACTACACCACCGCTGACAAGCTCTACTTTGAGCCCCTCACCGCAGAAGATGTGATGAACATCATCGAGTTTGAGAAGCCCGTGGGTGTCATCGCCTCCCTGGGCGGTCAGACCGCCATCAACCTGGCTCAGCCCCTCATGGACCGCGGTGTGAAGATCATCGGCACCGACTGCGCTGCCATTGACAAGGCTGAGAACCGGGATTCCTTTGAAAAGCTCCTGATTGAGCTCCAGATTCCCCAGCCCCAGGGCAAGGCCGTGACCAAGATTGAGGACGGCATCGCCGCCGCTGCTGCCATCGGATACCCCGTGCTGGTCCGTCCCAGCTTCGTTCTGGGCGGCCGCGCCATGCAGATTGTGGCAAACGAGCGTCAGCTGCGCCACTACCTGAAGACCGCTGTTGAAATCGACGAGGACAAGCCCGTTCTGGTTGACAAGTACATCCAGGGCCGTGAGGTGGAAATCGACGCCATCTGCGACGGTCACAGCGTGTTCGTTCCCGGCATCATGGAGCTGGTCGAGCGCACCGGCGTTCACTCCGGCGACTCCATCAGCGTCTACCCCTCCTTCTCCATCTCCGACAAGGTGAAGGGCATCATCCTGCAGTACGCTAAGAAGCTGGGTCTCGGCATCGGCATCGTGGGTCTGTTCAACATCCAGTTCATCGTGGATGCCAACGACAACGTGTTCATCATCGAGGTCAACCCCCGTTCCTCCCGTACCGTTCCCTTCCTGTCCAAGGCTACCGGCTACTCCCTGGCTGACATTGCTACTGAGGTCATCCTGGGCAAGACCCTCAAGGAGCAGGGCATCTTTGATATCTACCCCGAGGAGAAGGAGCGCTGGTATGTCAAGGCTCCCGTCTTCTCCTTCAACAAGATTCGCGGTCTGGACGCTTACCTCTCCCCTGAGATGAAGTCCACCGGCGAAGCCATCGGCTACGACCGCACCATGACCCGTGCACTCTATAAGGCGCTTCAGGCTTCCGGTATGCACCTGCAGAACTACGGCACCGTCTTTGCCACCATTGCCGACAAGGACAAGGAAGAGGCTCTGCCCCTCATCCGTCGGTTCTACCAGCTGGGCTTCAACATTGAGGCTACCTACGGCACCGCTATGTTCCTGAAGCAGAACGGCATCCGCACCCATGTGCTGAACAAGATCAGCGACGGCAGCGACGAAATCCCCGCAGCACTGCGCCAGGGCCACATTGCCTACGTCATCAACACCAGAGATCCCGGTGCCAACGAGAGCGACGGCATCCAGATTCGCCAGATTTCCACCGAGAACAACGTGACCATCTTCACCGCTCTGGACACCGTGCGGGTTCTGCTGGATGTTCTGGAGGAGACCACCCTCACCATCTCCACCATCGATGCCTGAGGGGAATACCATGAAACAGAGTATTTTCACCGTTCTTTCTAACGTCGCGCTGACCGACAGCGTATATAAAATGGTGCTTGGCGGAGACACCTCCGCCATCACCGCCCCGGGCCAGTTCGTGAACATTCAGCTGGAGGGTATGTTCCTCCGGCGGCCCATCTCCGTATGTGACTATGACGAGAAGTCCCTTACCATCATCTATAAGGTGGTGGGCAAGGGTACCGAGGCCATGTCCGGGATGCAGGCCGGCAAGGAGCTGGATCTGCTCACCGGCCTGGGCAACGGCTACGACCTGAGCCTCAGCGGCGACCGCCCCGTACTCATCGGCGGCGGTGTGGGCGTGCCTCCCATGTACAACCTGGCAAAGAAGCTGCTGGCACAGGGCAAGACCGTGTCCGTGATTCTGGGCTTCAACACCAAGAGCGAAATCTTCTATGAGGAAGCATTTAAGGCTCTGGGCTGCGCCGTCACCGTCACCACAGTGGACGGCTCCTATGGGGTAAAGGGCTTTGTCACCACCCCCCTGGAAGCTATGGACTACACCTATTTCTACACCTGCGGCCCCGAGCCTATGCTGAAAGCCGTGTACCGCAGCTCCAAGACCTCCGGCCAGATGAGCTTTGAAAAGCGGATGGGCTGCGGCTTCGGCGCCTGCATGGGCTGCTCCTGCAAGACCATTACCGGCTACAAGCGAATCTGCAAGGAAGGCCCTGTTATGAAGAAGGAGGAGATCTTATGGGAAAACTGAATGTAAACCTCTGCGGCATTGAGCTTGATAACCCCGTAATCCCCGCCTCCGGCACCTTCGGCTTCGGCTATGAGTACGCAGAACTCTATGACATTAACGAGCTGGGCACCTTCTCCTTTAAGGGCACCACCAAGGAGCCCCGGTTTGGCAACCCCACCCCTCGGATTGCAGAGTGCACCGCCGGCATGATCAATGCCGTAGGCCTGCAAAACCCCGGCGTGGAGCAGGTCATCTCCCGGGAGCTTCCCAAGCTCAAGAAATGTTTCCATAAGCCGGTTATGGCAAACGTCTCCGGCTTCAGCGTAGACGATTACGCCTACACCTGCCAGAAGCTGGACAAAGAGGAGCAGGTGGGCTGGCTGGAAGTCAACGTCAGCTGTCCCAATGTCCACGGCGGCGGTATGAGCTTCGGCACCCAGCCGGAAGCCGCTGCGGAAGTCACCCGGGCTGTCAAGGCTGTGACCACCAAGCCCGTCATCGTAAAGCTTTCCCCCAATGTCACCGACATTGTCTCCATCGCCAAGGCCTGTGAGGAAGCCGGTGCCGACGGCATCAGCCTCATCAACACCATGCTGGGTATGCGCATCGACCTGCGCACCCGTAAGCCCATCATTGCCAACAAGATGGGCGGCTTCTCCGGCCCCGCCATCTTCCCGGTGGCTGTTCGTATGGTCTATCAGGTGGCAAATGCCGTCTCCATTCCCGTGGTGGGCATGGGCGGTGTTTCCAGTGCTGAGGATGTGGTGGAAATGATGCTGGCAGGTGCTGCCGCCGTGGAAATCGGCGCAGCAAACCTGGTAAATCCCTACATCTGCCGGGACATTATCCGGGATCTGCCTCGGGTCATGGAAAAATATCGTATTGAATCTCTTTCTGAAATTATAGGAGGCGCAAAATAATGGGTAAAGACGTTATCGTTGCTTGTGATTTTTCCAGCAAGGAGCAGGTTCTCTCCTTCCTGGACCAGTTCACCGACCGCAAGCCCTTCGTGAAAATCGGCATGGAGCTTTACTATGCAGAAGGCCCCGCCATTGTCCGTGAGCTGAAAGCCAGAGGCCACAAGATCTTCCTAGACCTCAAGCTCCACGACATTCCCAACACCGTCAAGAAGTCCATGGCAGTTCTGTCCCGCCTGGACGTGGATATCACCAACCTCCACGCTGCCGGTGCCACCAACATGATGAAGGCTGCTCTGGAAGGCCTTACCCGCCCCGACGGCACCCGTCCCCTGCTCATCGCTGTGACCCAGCTCACCTCCACCGACCAGGAGACCATGGAGCGGGACCTGCTGATTCACGAGCCCATGGACCAGGTGGTTATGCACTACGCTGAGACTGCCAAGAACGCAGGCCTCGACGGCATTGTCTGCTCTCCCCTGGAGGCCGAGAAGGTCCACAACCGCTGCGGCAAGAACTTCCTCACCATCACCCCCGGTGTGCGCTTTGCCGACGGCGAGATCGGTGATCAGAAGCGGGTCATGACCCCCGCACAGGCCAAGGCCATTGGTTCCGACTACATTGTGGTGGGCCGTCCCATCACCGCTGCCGCCGACCCCGTGGCTGCTTACAACCGCTGTGTTGCTGAATTCTGTGATTAAAAAATAGGAGGAACCCAACATGGAAAGCTACAAGAGAGAATTTATCAAGTTCCTGCAGGACGCAAATGTTCTGAAGTTCGGTGACTTCACCGCTAAGAGCGGCAGAAAGATTCCCTACTTCATCAATGCCGGCGAAATCAAGACCGGCGATCAGATTGCAAAGCTGGGCGAGTTCTACGCCCATGCCTACTTTGAGAAGGTCGGCAGCCGCCGCACCGTTCTCTACGGACCTGCCTATAAGGGCATCTCCATTGCCGTTGCCTCCTCCATCGCCCTGTCCAAGCAGGGTCTGGACGTTCCCTTCTTCTTTAACCGGAAGGAAGCCAAGGACCATGGTGAAGGCGGTATCTTCGTTGGTTATGTTCCCAAGGAAGGCGAGGAAGTGGTCATTGTCGAGGACGTGATCACCGCCGGCACCGCCATCCGGGAGAGCATGGCAAACCTCAGCGCACTCAAGGGCGTAAAGGTTGCCGCCACCTTCGTGATGGTTGACCGGAAGGAAAAGGGCAAGGGCGAAAAGTCCGCTATGGCAGAGGTTGAGGAAGAGTTTGGCTTCCCCGTCTACTCTGTTGTGGATGTCTATGACATCATTGAATATCTGGAAGAAGACCCCGCCAACGCCGAGAACGTGGCCCGGATCAAAAATTATCTTAGTGTAAATGGGGCAAAAGCATGAGAAGTGTAATTAGTATTCTGGATCTTTCCACAGAAGAGCTGGACAAGCTCATCGCAACCGCAAAGGACATCATCGCAAATCCTGTAAAGTATCAGGATAAGTGTGCTCACAAGAAACTGGCTACCCTGTTCTTTGAGCCCTCCACCCGGACCCGTCTCAGCTTTGAAGCTGCTATGCTGGAGCTGGGCGGTCAGGTTCTGGGTTTCAGCCAGGCCAGCTCCTCCTCCGCCTCCAAGGGCGAGAGCATGGCTGACACCGCCAAGATTGTCAGCTGCTATGCTGACATCATGGCAATCCGCCACCCCAGAGAGGGTGCTCCCTTCGTAGCTTCCCGGAACGCCACAGTTCCTGTCATCAATGCCGGTGACGGCGGTCACAACCACCCCACCCAGACTCTGGCAGACCTGCTCACCATTTCCCGTGAGCTGGGCCGACTGGACAATCTCACCATCGGTCTGTGCGGCGACCTCAAGTACGGTCGTACCGTCCATTCCCTCATTGAGGCTATGAGCCGCTACCCCGGCATCAAGTTCGTTCTCATCGCCCCGGAGGAGCTGAAGCTCCCCAGCTACATCCGCTACAATGTTCTGGAAAAGCTGGGCATCCCCTATGAGGAGATTTCCTCTCTGGAGGAAGCCATGCCTCAGCTGGATGTGCTCTACATGACCCGGATTCAGCAGGAGCGGTTCGAGGATCTCTCCGTCTATGAGCGTCTCAAGGACAGCTATGTGCTGAACCCCGAGAAGATGGCTCTGGCAAAGGAGAAGATGTGCGTGCTGCATCCCCTGCCCCGTGTCAATGAGATCAGCGTCAAGGTGGACGACGACCCCAGAGCTGCCTATTTCCGCCAGGCCCTCAACGGCAAGTATATGCGGATGGCTCTGATCCTCATGCTTCTGGAAGAGGCCCAGCGCAACCCCCAGCGGGAGCCGCTGGACGAAACCGATCTGGTCTACGACCTGCATTGCAACAACCCCAAGTGCATTTCCGCTGTGGAGCAGGAGCTGCCCCAGGCCTTCCGTCTCACCGACAAGGAAGCCGGAATCCATCGCTGCATCTACTGCGAGCAGAAAGCCTAACTGCATAAAACATCCCCGGCGGTGCATTGGCAACCGCCGGGGATAC
>JAHHRT010000050.1 GCA_020025615.1 Oscillospiraceae bacterium
AGGTACGTGGAGAGAGAGATACACCGAACGCAAAAAGCCCCCCGCAGCTCGCTTAGAAGCTGCGGGGGGCGATTCAATGATCTTGCTGTCTGGTAATTACCAGTTCTGAGTCAGGCCGCCAAGTTCAACCCATCCGCCGGTCTCCAGCTGACCCATGAACTTGCCCTGGGCGTTGATGTCGACCACATTGATGGTAACGGCATCCTGCTGGTTGAGGATACCAGTGGCAGTGCCCTGGTCTCTGCCGCCCCAGACAATCAGAGTCTTGGAAATGACCTTACAGGGGCTGCTTACGAGGAGGTTGCCGATGTCGATCCAACCGCCAGCTTCGCTGTTGGCCCACAGTCTGCCGTCGGCATCCCGCTGCAGTGCAACCAGCACAACAGGAGTGCCGTCTGCCAGAGGATCGCCAACAGGCTCTGCATCCATCGCGGGGGTGGAACGGACGATTACGCCTTCCTGATTGGTAATAGCCTTAACCCGGAAGCTGGGCTTATACTGAGAAGGCTCAGTGATGTTGGTAAGCTCGATCCAGCCGGTGGGATTATTGATCTGACCCCAAACCTTGTTGGAACCATCCAGCTTCAGGCCGCTGATGTTCACGGTCTGTCCCTGATTCAGTGCGCCGATTGCAGAATTGGTGCTGGCATCCTGCCAGACAATCTGCGCCTTGTTAGACACGGCGTAGACATCCAGGTCTACCTTGTCCATGTTGATCCAGCCGCCTTCTACCAGGCCCCAGAGAATGCCGTCGGCATTTTCCAGCTTGCTGATCTGAACAGTAGCACCGCTCTTAACATTCTTCTCATAGTCGCCCATGGAAGAAGGCTTCATACGCAGAGGAGCCTCTGCATTCATGGTGCCTGCCATGTTGAAGGGGATGCCCTGATTAGAGGGCTGCTGAGGATTCACAGGGGGAACCGGGTTCCCGGGATTCGAGGGATTTGCGGGAACGTTAGGCTGCTGAGGATTCACAGGAGGAATCGGAGGTGCGGGCACCTCGCTGTCCAGCTGGATGTAGTACATGCTGACCCAGCCCTGAGCGGTACGGCCCCAGGTTTCGCCATTGGCAATGGTGGTCGTCTCCATGATCTCAACACGAGTGCCGATCAGGAAGGTACCAACCTGTGCACCGCCGACGCCAGGTGCATTACGCACTCTCACAGCATGGTGGCACTTAACAACAGTACCCATAGAACCGGTTCCGGTGAATCCAGAGGAATCCATAGTGATGAAGGCCATATTGACCCAGCCCTTTTCGGTACGGCCCCAGTTGACGCCGTCCAGGAACTGCTGCTCATAGATCGTAACCTTGGTGCCGGGCTTCAGGTCGCCGGTCTCACGGTAGCCAAAGCCTGCGCCAGCGCGGGTCTTCAGGTTGCCGTTGCTTGCAACAACACCGGTAACATGACCGCCGCCTGCGGTCTGAGTGGTACCGCCGACATTGCCGCCAGCTGCGCCGCCGCCCAGCTGAACATAGTTTGCTGCAATCCAGCCCTGGTCAATCCGATACCAGGATGCACCGTCCACATTGACGGTCTCATAGACATTTACCTTAGCACCGCTTCTCAGAGAGGTGACCTTGGAATTGGCAACGCCTGCGCCGCTGCGGACATTGACCTCAGGTGCGCCAGTGACCATGCCGGTCATTGCGGTGCCGGGCTTCACAGAAGGAGTAACAGTAGAGCCGCCATTGGAGCCGCTGTTGGAACCGCCGTTACCACCGTTGCCACCGGCAGGGGTACCCAGCTTCTGAACATACAGGCCGCAGACCCAGCCCTTTTCGGTGCGGTGCCACTCGGTGCCGTCATGCTCAGTGGTTTCCAGAATTGTGATGAGCTGTCCCACAGGAATCACACCCTGAAGGGCGCTGTGAGGCGTTGCGTTTGCGCGGACATTGACGCCGGAAGAGCAGTTCACGATCCGGCCCTGAGTACCGCCGGTGGTGCTGCCAGAGTTGCTGCTGGAGCCATTGCCAGAAGAAGAGCCGCCGTTGGAGCCGGTCTGCTTGATGTAGGTCATGCAGACCCACTGATTCTCGCCGATCTTGCCCCACTTAACACCAGCGTACATTTCGGTCTCATAAATGGTAACGGTCGTTCCGGGAGTCAGGGAACCCACCTTAGAACGGTGAGCACCGGGGCCCTTACGGACGTTCAGATTCATGTTGCTGGTAACAACACCGGTCATCTCGCCGTCGCCGCTGATACCGGGGGTAGAGCCATCCATGTTCACGTACTTCAGGTCGATCCAGCCGGTCTTATAAGAGTTGGACTTTGCATCCAGGAAAATCGTCAGGCCCCATGTGGTTTTGCCCTCAGGCTTCTGCTGATAAATGGAAACCTTGTCTCCGTTGCGCAGAGCTCCGAGTACAGTGCCATTTGCCACCGTGCCGCTCTCCGTAGCTTCATGGATGTCCAGTCTCAGCTTCGGGCCGAGCTCAACAGTACCGGTCTTAACCGTTACATCAGAGATGAGCTTAACCCAGCCGGAATTCTCAATCTGGACCCACTTTGCGCTGCTCGTCTTGTACTCGCTGACAATGTGGACAACCTCGGTGGGATTGATGGTATCGATATGGGTCAGGTCCGCAGGATTGCGGAACACCTTGACACGGCCCAGAGAATCCCGCTCGGTGGCCAGTGCTGCAGGCAGATAGTAGGAAACATCCACACCGATAATCACGCCGTCCTTGTCAACACCCTCGCCATCCTTCTGCCAATGCGCATACAGCTTCTTGCCGGAGAGGCTGGCGTTGAGAGAGGCGACCAGGCTGCCGCCGTTGGATTGGGTGTACCAGCCGGAGAAGGTGTAGCCGCTGCGGCTGGGAGCCAGTGCAGGGTTAATCTTGCCGACACGGTTGCTGTCATAACCCATCACGTTTCCGTGAACAGGGGTGCTGCCGCCGTTGGGATCCAGGACTACATAGCAGTAGTTTGCAGGTGCCGGTCCCTTGTACTGAGCGTTCAGATACAGGTTTGCTTCCCGCTTACGGGCCTCGAAGTTGCCGTTGGGAAGTGCACGGAACAAATCATACAGGAAGGTATCCACATTGGTGTTTCCTTCCTTCACAGTGGTCTCGATACCGCAGTCCAGCCAGCTGTATCCGTTATGGAAGGTAAAGGAAACCATTGCTTCTCGCTGGTAATCCATCATTCCGGGGAATTTCTGCGCCAGATTCTTATTGATCTCGTTCAGATAGTCCCGCAGAACATTCTTTGCCGCATCCTTGCCGATCTCCTGACCAGCCTTGGAGGGTGTTCCATAACCAATGATATACTGACCGTCCCCAACCTTGTGGGCTTCTCCATAAAATTTGGAGGTTTCGATCACCATATCTACCAGTTTTTCATTGACGCCGCCGGCTGCAGATGCCGTCACTGCGGCAGCCGGAACCAGGCCGATCAACAGAACCAGTGTCAACAGTGCACACACAATTCTCTTGCTCATAAGCTGCTTCTCCTTTGCTCTTTTACTAAGTGGCTTCATTATAACAAAGGTGTGTAACAATTGCAAGCCTTTTTTTCATTTTTATTACACTTTTGTTACTTTTTGGATAGCCGCAAAGTTATGAGTTTCCGTAATATAAATGAAACTATGAATAAAACGCAGTACTTTGTGTCACTCCACATCATTATAGTAACATTTTGTATAAAGAAATTACGAAAAATATTTTATCGAATTCCGGCAAATCCTCCTCTCCTTGCAGATTGACTTTCCCCTTTCGTGCTGATATACTGCCAATATAAGAACTACTCAACCCGCAAGGAGGTTTTGCGATGGCGAACCAGACTGTTATGATTGGCATGAGCGGCGGCGTAGACAGCTCAGTAGCTGCCCTGCTGCTCACGACAACCGCCATGGACTGCGTAGGTGTCACCATGCAGATGTGGGATCTGCCTGACTGCGAGGATGCCAGAAGCATTGCCCGGCAGCTCGGAATTTCCCATAAGGTCCTCGACTGCCGAGATGCCTTCCGCAGCATGGTGATTGATCCATTTGTTGCAAGCTACGAACAGGGCTTCACCCCCAATCCCTGTATTCTCTGTAACCGCACTATGAAATTCGGACTGATGCTGGATATAGCCCGAGGGATGGGCTATGATTATGTTGCCACCGGTCACTATGCACAGATTCGTCAGGATCCCGAAACGGGACGGTTTCTGCTGCTCCGGGCCGAGGACCTCAAAAAAGATCAGAGCTACTTCCTCTATGACATGACGCAGGAGCAGCTCTCCCGTACCTTCTTCCCTCTGGGCCGCCTTACCAAAAACCAGATTCGGGAAATTGCAGAATCCCGTGGTCTTGTCACCGCCCACAAGCACGACAGTCAGGACATCTGCTTCATCCCTGACGGGGACTATGCAGCTTTCATCCGTCGGTACACTGGGAAAGATTTTCCTTCCGGAGACTTCCTGGACCAAAGCGGAAAGGTGCTGGGGCAGCACAAGGGCGCAGTCGCCTATACCCTGGGCCAGCGCCGTGGTCTGGGAATTGCCCTGGGAGAGCCAACTTACGTCTGCGGCAAGGATATGGGAAAGAACACCGTGACCCTTGGCCCCAACTCCGCCCTCTTCCGCCGGAGCCTCACCGCCGGGAAGTTCAACTGGATTGTCCTTCCCCATGGAGAAGCACCTATCCCCTGTACTGCCAAGATTCGTAACACCCAGGCAGATCAGCCCGCCACCGCTTATCCCCACCCTGACGGTACCTGCCGCGTTGTTTTTGACAGTCCTCAGCGAGCCATTGCACCGGGTCAGGCCGTTGTCCTTTATCAGGACGAAGTGGTTCTGGGCGGTGGAACCATTCTCAGTGCCGATGACGAAGGCTGAACGGTCCACGATGACTATACATTAAAATGTAAAGAATACGGTCTCGCGCAAAACAGCTTCTAACAGAAAAGATCGGGAGGAATCACAGAAAATTGTGATTCCTCCCGATCTTTTTAACTCTATTTCTATTGGATATCCGTCAAGCAGGTGTTTATCGCGACTTTCTTGCTTTTTTCTGTTTCCGGTCAAAATAGACCAGTGCTCCGAAAATGCCCAGGCAAGCCAGAGAAACCATCCAGCCAATGGAGAACGCCGGGTTACGGTAGCGGAAGGTTACCAGGTGCTCCCCCTGGGTCAGCGGTACGCCGATCATCACGTCGCCCACCAACTGGATTTCCGCAGGCTGTCCATCCACCAGAACCCGCCAGTTTCCATTCTGAGGAATGGAGGTGTAGAGAAGGCCGTCTCGGTCACAGCGGATGCTGCCCTCCAGCCGGGTATTGCGGAAGCTGGTGAGATTTAAGGTAGAGGCGTTCAAAACCTCATAGGCCTCCCAGAATCGTTCCTCATTCAGAACGGCAGCCTGGATATTGGCAGTGCTCTGCTCTCCCTGGCTGCAGGAAATCGTGATCTGCACCACATCTCCCAGATTTACGTCTCCAACCGCCAGCATCTGAGGCAGGCTGATATTTTCCTGCATCCGCTCAACGCCATTGACCATAACGCGGAAGTTGTTGCGCTTGGGCAAATCCAAATGGATGCAGCAGAATCCTGCCTGGTCCGCCACATAGGCATAGGTGATGGTCGCCTGGCTTTCCGCATTGCTGTAGCTGCAGCGGCCGCCCTCACCGGGTGCAACGGTGATATTCTCCCCGGTGATCTCCAGGGCAGAATCCGGGAGCATATGCCAGACAGGCCGATCAAATCCCGTCGCCGCCGCCAGAAGTGTATCCTGGAACTGGAAGGGTGCGCCGGAAGCCGTGAAATCCACCTCCGTCAAGCTGCTTTCCGCCAGGAAGCCCAAAGGCAGATAGGCATTATTTTGCAGAAGATGAACCTGTCCAAAGTGATGGACATCGGTAAAGAAGGTGCTGGACTTATCCAGACCGCTCCGCTCAATCATATACTTGAGCCCCAGGAACAGATTGGCGACCGGGGAGCTTTCCTCGAAGCAATAGCGGTTATAGGTATTCTTAGCGCCGTAGCCCAATGCCTTCATAAATTCCGTAACCTTCACGTTTGCAGAGCTTGTAAAGGTGGAAATACCGTGGTAGCCATTGAGGGCACCGTCGTTGAGGGTCTGGGAGTGGGTGGTTTCCGCCCGATAGAACGGGGTGCGCTGCTCCCGCTCCTTCATATAGCGGATCATGGAAGCCGCCTCCGTGGTGCCTCTGGGATAATTGGAAACATTGGTTCCCGTAAAGGTAACGCCAAAGTTCAGCAGTGCTGCACCCAGCTCCACAATCATCACCGTCAGGGCGATGAAGCGGGCATAGATTCTTCTGTGGCACAAATTGATTTTCTGACTCCGAATCTCCTCGGGCTGGGCATCCTCAGGTAGCTTCCGCCGGAAAGCACCATAGAGAAATGCACCCAGATACAGCGCCAGGAATACACCGTTATAAATCAGGTAAAGAGGCGCTTCTACAGTGGTAAAGCCAAGATTCAGGCTCTGTGTCTCCAGCAGTGCATCCGAACAGCACAGCAGTGCCGCTGTAATCAGCCCCGCCGCCACAATCTGCAGCGGATGGAAGGACTTCCGCGACAACCAGGCCCGATAGGCCATATACAGCAGGACAAAGCTGTACAGGAAGCTGAAACGGTAGGGAATCATGTTGGTAAAGTGGAAGCCGTGCCAGATATAGTCAAGCTGCCGGATGATAAAGCTGAGGTTGAAAAACAGGAGCAGGAACAGCGCGCACAGCTTATCTCTGAGCTTCACATCCCCCGCCATCATATACAGCACACCCAGGAGCAGGGTTCCAACACCGCAGTAGAGATTGGGAAGTCCCTCCTTGAACGTCGGCTCCAGTCCGCCGCCCAGGTTGCCGGTCACCTGGCGCATGGCATCCAGAAGTCCCAGGAAGGTGTGATTTGTGGTCATGTTCAGCCGGAAGCTGGTGGGGAATTTGTTGACACTGGACTGGGTGGCCTGCAGGGCCGCCAGCGCCGGAAACTCCAAAATTGCGGTCATGCCGATGGCAAGCGCAGAGAACAGAGCAATCCGTCCCAGGTCCTGGAAAAACCGCTTCCAGCCCCGGAACCGGCAGATTTCATAGCAGAAGAACAGCAGTGCAATGAAAATGCAGGTAAAGAGGCCGATATAATAGTTTGCGTAGACAGAGAAGAACAGGCTCACGGTATAAAGGATAAATTTCTTATCCTTCAGCAGCCGCACCGTTCCCAGCGCCGCCAGCGGCAGCAGGGCGAAGGTATCCAGCCACATGATGTTCCACTGGTAGCCCAGCGCCCAGGCGCACAGGGCATACAGGCTTCCGAACACTGTGATGGAAAAATCATCTTTTCCGAAGATTCCCTTTAGGAACAAGGCAAAGAACAATCCTGCAAGGCCCAGCTTCACAGGCATCAGCAGGGAGAAGAAGCCCAGCAGCCACCCCTCGGGGATCAGAACACTGAGCAGGTTAAGGGGCGAAGCCAGATAATAGGAAATCAGGCCCAGGTAGTCCATACCCATGCCCACGCTCCAGTTGTAGAGAAGGGAATCTCCGCTGCGCAGCGCGTCCCGAAAGGCCACAAAGAAGGGATAGTACTGGTGGTACATATCCGAATAGAGCATGGAATACTTTCCAAAGGGCTTGTACTGGCTCACCATCATAATAAAGAGCATACCAAAAACCGGGATGGCAAAGGCCAGGGCCGGGTAATTCCATTTTTTCACATGGGGCATTTTTAGATGAGGCGTTTTCATGATCTTCCTCCCAGATCTGCATATTGGGTTTTATTTTACCACGTTTCTCCCTATGGGTAAAGAAGATACAGGGAGAATTTTCTTAATTTATAGAAAGCTTTCCCAATCGGATACGAAAAATAGGGCCCGCCGCAGAATTTACATCTGCGACAGGCCCTCTGGGATATGCAATTAGGTATCGTCGTCCATGCCGTCATCCATATCGTCATCCGAGTCGTCGCCCATATTATCCCCGGTGGCCATAATCTCACCAACGCGGACCCGGCGGCGAATCTTCATCTCCTCGACCTGCTTGTGAAGAAGCTCTTTCACCTCCATAGGGTGCTTGATATTCTTCAGCTCCAGGTTGGGAGTGGTCTTATCGGAGGACATCACCGTAACAGTACCCACACCGAATATTCTCTGCCACAGCGTACGAGAAGTATCAATGTCCCGAACCCGATAGAGCAGCACCTCGTCATCCTTGATATTTAAGAAACCAACGGACTGAAACAGGCGGTCTTCCGAAAGGGCGAACCGGGTAAAGCTCAGGGGCATCCCCAGATAACGCTTGCGGTCCCGCCACAGATAGGCGATCTCATTCTTTGCCTTTGCCATAGGTATCTCCTCCTTTGTTTTTTTATATTTTACTCAGACAGATAAAAAATGTCAAGTTACAGGATGAGGCAAATCAGACCGGTGGCCCCATTATTTACGATTCGGGTCAGGGTTCCCCGGAACTTGGAGCGAACCTCCTGCGGCATCCCCACCAGCTTGGCGGTGAGCCCCTCCTGAATCAAATCATAGACAGATTTTCCAAAAATATTACTCTGCCACAGCTTTTCAGGGTCTTCCCCGGTGAGATATTCAATCAGCTCCCGAGACTGCTTTTCGTCCCCCACCATGGGGCTGATCTCCGTATCAATATCCACACGAATCATATGGATAGAGGGTGCCCCGGCTTTCAGGCGAACGCCGAAGGCCCCGCCCTTGCGGAGAATCTGAGGGGTCTCCAGCTTCATCTCCTCGGCAGTGGGCATGACCACGCCGTAGCCGGTGGCCTTTGCCGAGGACAGCGCATCGGAAATCTTGTCATACTCCCGGCGAATCCCGCTGAGCTCTGTGAGCAGACTGAGCAGCTGGGCATCGTTCTTGATGGGCATCCCTGCCTTGGCACTGAGAATCTCATAGAACATCGCCTGGGGGAATACCACGGTGCAGCTCACCACGCCGGTTCCCAAATCTACCCGGCGCAGGCTGTAATCCTGGACAGATTCCACCTGGCTGAGGGCGGACAGCGCCTCCTCCGCCTGGCCCAGACTGGTGATTTTCCCAGACTGCTCCAAAAGCGTCTCATAAAGAGCGGCTTTCACCGGGTGCTCCGGCTCCAGGGCATCCATCCACCGGGGAAGATGTACCCGCAGTTCTGTCATGGGGAAGGTGTAGAGCAGGGCCTTCATCAGTCTTCCAATCCCCTGCTCGTCAAGGCTCTGACAGTCCGCCGTCACACACTGGACTGAAAACTTCTCCTGAAGCTCCTTCTGGATTCCCCGGGCCGCTTCCCCCTCCGGCTCCCGAGAGTTTACCACCACCAGGAAGGGCTTTCCTGTGGCTTTCATATCCGCAATGGACCGATTCTCTGCCTCCACATAGTCCTTCCGGGGAATTTCCGTCACCGTGCCATCGGTAGTGACCAGAATTCCCAGGGAACAGTGTCCCTCCATCACCTTTCGGGTGCCCAGCTCCGCCGCCTCGGTCATGGGAATCTCGTGGTCATACCAAGGGGTGGTCACCATCCGAACCACGCCGTCTTCCTCGGCCCCTACCGCACCGGGGACCATATAGCCCACGCTGTCGATGAGCCGGACTTTCAGATGGGAAGCCCCGTCGGGGCAGATCTCCACCGCCTCCTCCGGCACAAACTTCGGCTCTGCGGTCATAATGGTCTTTCCCGAGCCGCTCTGGGGCAGCTCATCCCGGGCCCGCTCCTTCTGATAGGGGTCTTCAATGGCCGGAATCACCATTTTTTCCATAATCCGCTTGATCAGCGTGGATTTTCCCGTCCGCACCGGGCCTACCACCCCAACATAAATATTGCCGCCGGTTCTAAGGGCAATGTCCTCATAAATTTTTTCCATAGCTGCCTCCTCATCCGGCAGGAGTCGGCTCCTGCCATGGTCTACACAAAAGGTATGTCCCCACGGGCAGAAATAGAACCCTCAGCCCCCTTCCTGCAAAAATTCACGGGAACCGAAGGCGAAATTCAAAAATTTTTGTAAAAATAACATTTGACAAAACGGAATTTACCTTATATAATATCTAGGCACGACTGTGAAAAGGGGGAAGGACTATGTTACTAGGATTAGCTCATATTATTGACCGTCCCGGTGAGTCTGTCTCTTTTTCCACCAGTGTCGATTTGAGTGATCTTCGCTACGGTAACAGTTACCCCGTCTCCGAGCCTGTAAAGGCAGAGGGCGTGGTTCGGAACACCGCAGGCGTCCTGATGATGAAGGGCAGTATTACTACCTGCATCCACGGTGTCTGCGACCGCTGTGCCAGAAACTTTGATCGGGAGGTATCCTTCCCCATCGATGTGGTTCTGGTTACGGAACTGACCAACGAAGAGAACGAAGACGAATGGGTATTCCCTCTGGAGGGAGACAGCGCCGATCTGGACGACATTGTACGGACAGTCTTTGTCCTGAATCTGGATTCCAAGCTGCTGTGCAAGGAGGACTGTAAGGGGCTCTGCTGCAGATGCGGCAAAAACCTCAACGATGGTCCCTGCAATTGCCAGAAGGAGCTCGATCCCCGATTTGCTGCTTTAC
>JAHHRT010000051.1 GCA_020025615.1 Oscillospiraceae bacterium
CGGTATCGTTACATTTTCAAAAAAGCCGCTCCCTCGGGAGCGGCTTTTTCCGTTCCAAGGCTCCCACTCTGGGGGTAGCGAAGCGATTCTGAATGGCAGTGATTGCCGGGGGCAATCACACCTTAATGCACTGGCACCGAAGGTGACTGAGAGGGCGAACCTGTACCTTCGATTTCATACCAGGTCGCAGTGTACGCACCGTCTATATAGGGGTATTCGTCACTGCCCTGAACCAATCGGTATTGTTACAAGACTATTAGAAAAGACCGCTCCCTCGGGAGCGGCCTTTTTTGTCTGCCGCGCAGGTGAAATTTCGTTCCTGTGAGCAATGTAGGGAACGGTCTTGACCGTTCCGGCAACACAACTCATAAATGTCAAAATTTCTCAGGCGAATCCGTCCAATCTTCGTAGATTTCCAGTGAAAAATTGCAGAATCCAGTCAAGTGTGTGCTCAGTGGGACTTATTCGAAAACAACAGCGTCGTGTTTCGGTGCCATTCATCATCCGCGATTGTACCGCGGAATGGTCAAGACCATTCCCTACATTGGTGCAGCTGAGAATTGGGGTACTGTGCATACTCTGGCACCTGGTCTATTTTCGGTCCTGCTCATCGCCCTCTCAGGCCCGCAAGGCGGGCGGCTATTACGTGCACAGTGCAGTGCGATTCGTTACTGCCCTTCGCCGCTCGGTTTCGGTATCTGTTCCCGGCAATCACTGCCATTTAGATTCGCTTCGCTACTCCCAAAGGGAGAGCCTTTGCACTGTCCGCACTGCGGCCGCTATTTTTCAGGAAATGAGACACAACCATTGAAAAGTTGACCGTTTTTTGATATGATATAGTGAAAGAGGGTCTGTGCATATGGTCTGCGTGTCATTTCCCCAGACCTTCGGCCTGTTTTCTTGCAGGATCTGATCCCTTCCCCGGTATCCCGGGAGAAATCATCCTGAATAGTAAGGTGAACAACATGAATCGCAAAGACGATCTGATTGCCGTTTTTGATTCCGGCGTAGGCGGAATCAGTGTGCTGCGGCATCTGGTAAAGCTGCTGCCCGCGGAACGGTTTCTGTATTTTGGCGATTCAGCCAACGCCCCCTATGGCACCCGCTCCCGGGAGGAGGTCGAAAAGCTGACCTTCGCCGCCGTGGAGTCCCTGCTGCCCCGTGGGCTTAAAGCCCTGGTGGTGGCCTGTAATACCGCAACCTCTGCCGCAATTGACAGCCTTCGCAGTGCTTACCCTGACCTCATCATCGTAGGCATCGAACCGGCCCTCAAGCTGGCTGCCGACCACTTCCCCGGAGGCAGAATCGGCGTGATGGCAACCCCCATGACCCTGGCTGAGGAAAAATTCTCTCATCTTCTTTCCCGTTACCACCGGGACAGCGAAATCTATAAGCTGCCGGCCCCCGGCCTTGTGGAGCTGGTGGAAGCCGGGGCGGGCAACTCCCCCCAGGCAGAAGCCCTGCTCCGTAAGCTCCTGGCCCCCTATGTTGGGAAGCTGGATGCCGTTGTGCTGGGCTGCACCCATTACCCCTTTGCAGCCAAGGCCCTTTCCAGAGTCCTTGGCCCGGAAGTCGCCCTGCTGGACGGCGGCGAAGGCACCGCCCGGGAGACCTGCCGGCGCTTAGAGCAGGCGGACCTTTTGCGGCAGGGTGCAGGAGAAATCATCATAGAAAACAGCAGCCGGGAGCCGGCCCTCAAGGCCCTTTCCCTCACACTGCTGAACAGCTAATGCGTTCCCCCTCTTTGGGAACGGCTAACCGATATGGAGGAACTACTGTATGAACAATAATATTCTTGTAATTGGCATTGCCGGCGGTACCGGCAGCGGAAAAACCACTCTGATGCGGAATCTGGTGGCCCAGCTGGGCGATCAGGCTACCGTCATCAGCCATGACAGCTACTACAAGCGCCATGACGACCTCACCTATGAGCAGCGCTGCCGTCTCAACTATGACGAGCCCGCTGCCTTCGACACCAGCCTCATGGTCTACCACCTGGAGCAGCTGCGCAGAGGCCGGGCCATCGACTGCCCCGTCTACGACTTCACCATCCATAACCGCACCGATGCCACCATCCACCTGGAGCCTAAGAAGGTCATCATCGTGGAAGGCATCCTGATTTTTGAGAACCAGCCCCTGCGGGACCTCATGGATATCCGCATCTTCGTGGATACCGACGCCGACGTCCGTCTGTGCCGCCGGATCAAGCGGGACGTCACCAAGCGGGACCGCTCCCTGGAAAGCGTCCTCATGCAGTACCTGCAAACCGTAAAGCCCATGCACGAGCTGTACGTGGAGCCCAGCAAGCGGTATGCGGATATTGTGGTGCCCGAGGGCGGCAAGAATGTGGTTGCCCTGGATATGATTACGGGCCGGATTCAGCGCCATCTGCGGGAAGTAGAAGACATTCAGGAAGCTGAGGAAGTATGCAATACCAATCCCTGATTTTCGACATTGACGGGACCCTGTGGGACTCCCGCGCCCTGGTTGCCGAGGGCTATAATCGGCAGCTGCGGAAGGAAGGTCTGGACCACCTTGCCATTACCGCGGAGGAGCTGCGGCCCCTCTTCGGAAAGCCCCTGCCGGAAATTGCAGAAGTCCTGTTTACGGAGTTTGCACCGGCGGAGCGGGTGGCCCTCATTGACCGCTGCACCGTATCTCAGAACCAGCTGCTCCAGGAGGACCCCTGCCACATCGGCTATCCCCAGGTGCAGGAAACCATTGCCGCTCTGTCCCGGAAGTATCGGCTGTTCATCGTCAGCAACAGCAACCAGGGCTACCCGGAGCTGTGCATGGAAAAGCTGGGGCTCACCCCCTATATCGAAGACCATCTCTGCTTCGGAGATACCGGCACCTCTAAGGGCCAGACCATCCGAACCCTGATGGCAAAAAACCACATTGAAAATGCCGCCTATGTGGGCGATACCCAGGGCGACTATGAAGCCACTCTGGAAGCGCAGATTCCCTTTATCTGGGCCAGCTACGGCTTTGGTCAGCCCCAGGGCTATGCCCATAAGATTCAAACAATCTCTCAGCTTCTTGAGCTGTAACAGAAAGGAGCCCCTATGTCCATTGCCATGAACTCCCAGTGCTTGGAGTGCAACTTAAAACGAAATCTGGCCCTTGCCAGATCCCTGGGCACCGAAGAACAGGCTATGGCCTTCGCAAAGGCCCTGATGCAGCTGCATCTCAATGCCCCCGAAAATGCGCCTTCCCCCTATCTGGGGCCGCAGATCGCCGACCTGCTCCATGAGATGTACGGCCTTCCCATCGACCGTTACCACCAGGAAAAAATCGACTCCAACCGCTTCTTCCTGGACCGGGAGGAACAGATTCGGGAAAAGGTGGAGTCCGCCCCGGACCCTGTGTATGCAGGGCTGCAATTTGCCATTCTGGGCAATTATCTGGACTTTTCCGCCCTCCAAGGGAATGTAAGCTTTGACACGCTGGAGGATATGCTCAGCAAAGCCCTGGAAATGGAACTGGATCGGGACTGCTACAGCCGCTTCCTCAAGGACCTGGAAACCGGGAAGACCCTGCTGTACCTTACAGACAACGCCGGAGAAATCGGCTTTGACAAGATCTTTGCCCAGCAGATTCAGAAGCGCTTCCCCCACCTGGAGATCACCTTCTGCGTCCGGGGTGCCATCTGCCAGAACGACGCCACCCGGGCCGATGCCCAGGAAGTGGGACTTCCCTTCCCCCTGATGGACAACGGCAGCCGCATTGCCGGAAATATGCCGGAGCACGTCAGCCCCGAAGCCCGGGCCGCCATGGAACGTGCAGATGTGGTCCTTGCCAAGGGCATGGGCAATGTGGAAACCATGTACGGCTGCCCCTATCATGTGTACTACGCCTTCCTTGTGAAGTGCCAGCATTTCATTGACATTTTTAAGAAGCCGCTGTTTACCCCCATGTTCGTGGAGGAACCCCATAAATAAGCAAATTTCCCCAAGGGATCGATCCCTTGGGGAAATTTTTTAGCAAAAATCAAGGAAATTCCCAATTTCCCGTCGGTGTATTTTCTACGGAAAAATTCGATTTTCTCAGAGATTTCGGTATTGTTTCTGAAATCCTGACAGGAATTTTTTCTTTTCCCTACATCTTGTGATGATTCTACATTTTTGCATCCTACATCTAGTGTTTCGACAGATTTTGCACCTCCCCCGTGGTATTATGTAGATAAGCTGGTGGGCCGAAGGCGAAGCACCGCTGCGGTGGCATCGTCCTCCGTCTTCCCACAGCCCCTCTCCAGAAGCTTTTCCGCCAACTCCCCTGGCGGTGCATCCGGAGCCCATTCCATACGGCGCAGGGCATCCTCTCCGTCCACGCCGTCGCTGACCAGAATCAGCACCTCCCCCCGGCGCAGGGACAGCCGCATTACCGCTTCACGGGTCTCCCCCACGGAAATCCCCGGCGGTGGCGTGGCTGTCCCAATTTTTTCGGTTCCTTTGGGCCCCATCACCCAGGAGGGCGCCGCCCCCCACTTGTAGAGCACCGCCTTGCCTGTATCCAGCCGCACCTCTGCCAAATCTACCGTCACCGCCCCGGCCTGGCCCCGAAGGGTCAGCAGACTATTGAGGGTTCCCAGCACCGATTCCGGCGGGAAGCCCGAGGCAAGCATCTGGTGGATGAGATTGCCCGCTGTTCTTCCCTCCTCTGCTGCCCCCAGTCCTGTGCCCATGCCGTCACAGAGCACCACATAGTATCGGCAGCCAATGCCGGCAAAGGCCATGCAGCAATCCCCGTTGGCTTGCTGCTTCCGTCGGGAGCGGGCTGAGACCTGGATGCTGTAGCTGGCCCGCAGACGCTGGCTGCGCCGCGGCATCTGGTCCGCCAGTTTTTGCAGATACAGGGACAGAAAGCGGTACTGCTGGATCAGCGCCCGCCGGAACTCCTCCCGGCGGCGGTGCTCCCCCTTCATCACCCGCAGCTGCTCCTGACTGCGCTTCAGCTCCGTCACCAATCGGTCGGTTTTCCGGCAGGTTATCGCCAGGGGATTTAACAGCAGCGCGGTGGTCAGCCGCTCCTGCACCTTGCAGCTTTTCCCGTAGGGACAGGCCGTACAGGCCCGCTGCCGGGCTTTTTCCACCAAAGCCTGCTCGTCGATTCCCGGCTGCCCCTGCTCCAGCAAAATCCGCTGCATCCGGGTCATCACCCCGGCGGACAGCTCCAACCGCACCTGGGCCACGCCGGTAGGCCCGCGGCGGCATCCGGCTTCCGGACGCAGAGGCAGAAGCATCCCAAGCCCTCCGCCAAGAATCAGCCCCGGCAGGGGCAGCGCATCCCAGGTCCCGCTCACCGCCATCACCAGAAGACAGGCCGCCGCGGGGGCGCAATACCGCACCCACCGGGCAGAAAACGGAATCATCCGCAGAAGATAGGCAATGCACAGCACCGCCGTCATAGGCACCCGGGTGATCTGGGCCAGGTCAAGGCCCAGTCCGGCCAGGGCCGCTCCGGGGAAGGTGCCCGTGCTTCCCAAGATTCCCGCAGCCAGATACCCCAGACCGAAATAGGGAAACGGCACCACCTGGGATACCGCCAGCACCAGAACGCCCCCTGTCAGCCAGTCCGTCACCGCATCCCGGTGATAGAGCGTCTGGTTCCACAGAGCCGCCGTGCCGCCGGCAATGACAATCCGCAGAAAATACGTGAACAGGTCCAGCTGCTCCTGCCAGACGATTTGATAAAAAAGCCCCAGACAGGACACCAGGCTGGATGCCATCAAGCTCAGCAGTAAGGTCTGCTCCCGCAGCTTCTTCCGGCTGCCAATGAGCATCGCCAGCATCCCTCCGGCGGCGGCCCATACCACGCCCTGCAATCCGGCGTGTCCCCAGAAAATCCGATAGCCCAGCATACTCCCCAGGGTCATCACCAGGGCCTGCCACCCCGACATGGCACAAATCACCCCCATGGCAATGGGCTGGAAGGTATGCCGGATGCTGGCGGCACTGAGGAGAAAGCCCCCCAGTCCATAGCCTGCGGCCCAGGTCCCCGCCCGAAATCTTGGGTCCTCCATCCACCGCCGGAACTGCCGTTTCCCCCGGCGCAGATAGGTTTCCGCCATCATATGTATCAACCACGTCCTTTCACTGATGATAGAAAAATCCTACCACTTCCTTAGAAATTATCCTGTCGGAACAGGCTGGCGGGAAAGATTCTTGCATCTTTTCCTTTCGGCGTGTATAATGGACGCAAATCTGATAGGAGAGACAGACATGGGAAAAGAATTTGAGCTCAAATACAAAGCAGACCCGGAAATCCTGGCAGGCATCCGGGCCCGGCTGGGGGACTTTACCCCCATCACCATGGAAACCCACTATTACGACACCCCCGGCGGAGACCTGGGTGCTCTGCGGTGGACCCTGCGGCGGAGAATGGAAAACGGCGTCTCCATCTGCGGTCTCAAGACCCCGGGCACCAACGACATCCGGGGCGAGTGGGAAGTGGAAAACCGCTCCATCACCGAGGGTGTGGCAGCTCTGTGCCGGCTGGATGTACCGGAGGGCTTTCAGGAAATGACGAAAACGGGCCTGGTAGAGGTCTGCGGTGCCCGATTTACCCGGCTTGCCAAGCTGGTAAGCTACCCCGGCGGCAGTGCAGAAGTGGCCCTGGACCAGGGTGTTTTCCTGGGCGGTGGGAAGGAGCTTCCCTTCTCTGAGCTGGAAGTGGAGCTGAAATCCGGCAGTCGGGAGGCTGTGGAAGCCTTTGCCGCAGAGCTTGCCCGGAACCTGGAGACCCAGTCTGTCAGCAAATTTGAGCGGGCCCTGGCCCTGGCAAGGGGAGAATGATATGGCGCAGCTGGAAAGCCTCTTTGCAAAATATGAGCGGCTGGTGCTCTTTGACACGGAGACCACCGGACTGCTCTTTGCCCGGGACGAGATCATCGAATTTGCCGCCGTTGCGGTGGAGAAGGTGGACGGCAAGGTGTCCGTGGTGCAGCAGTATGACGAGCTCATCTCCCTGTCCCCCGGCGGCTTCGTGCCCGCCAAAATCGAACAGCTCACCGGCATCACCAACGCAGATATCCGGGAACGGGGTCTGCCCAAAACCCGGGTCTGCCGGGATATTGCGGAGCTGATTCGGGGAAACACCCTGCTGCTGGCCTACAACGCCCATTTTGATTTGAGTTTTCTCTTCTATTTGCTCCTTCGCAACGGGGACCCCGCTATTTTGAAAGGCAAGGACAAGCTGGATCTTCTCACGGTCTACAAGGACCGCCGTTCCTATCCCCATAAGCTGTGCAGCGCCATTGAGGCCTACGGCCTCAGCGGGCAGGTGGTGAACTCCCACCGGGCCATCGACGACGTGCTGGCAACCCTGGCTGTTATGAGGGAAATGGAGAAGGAACGGGACGATCTGGATCGGTACATCAATCTCTTTGGCTACAATCCCAAGTATGGCATCGAGGGAAAGGCCATCGGGTCCGTCACCTATAAGCCCCAGTATTACGACCCCGCCGCCCCTCTCTACGCTCTGTAAGGAGGAATTTTTATGATGAACCAAACCGCCTACGCCCTGGGCGCCAATCGCTCCTGCATCCGGGAACTGTTTGAATACGGTAGAGCCCGGGCCCAAATCGTAGGGGAAGAAAACGTTTTTGACTACTCCCTGGGCAATCCCTCGCTTCCTGCCCCCCAGGCGGTGGAGGATACCATCCGGGCCATTCTGGAGGATACCGACCCCCTGAAAATCCACGGCTACACCTCTGCGGTGGGTGATCTGGAAACCAGAGCCGCCATTTCCCAGGAGCTCAATACCCGGTACGGTGTCTGCACCAATCCGACGGATTTCTTCATCGGCGGCGGTGCTGCCGGGGAGCTTTGCGCCGTATTCGGCGCCCTGGCCCAGGGAGAAATCCTGGCCATCGCTCCCTACTTCCCGGAGTATAAGCCCTTTGCAGAAAGCGCCGGACTGACCTTTCGGGTGGTTCCCCCGGACCTTCCGACCTTTCAAATCAACTTTGAGGCCCTGGAAGCGTCCATCACGCCAAACACCCAGGCCCTGATTCTGAACTCCCCCAACAATCCCTCTGGGGTGGTCTATACCAGAAAAACCCTGGAGCAGCTGGCGGACCTGCTGACCCGGAAGTCTCAGGAATACGCCCACCCCATTTACATAGTCTCCGACGAGCCATACCGGGAGCTGGCCTACGGCGTGGAGGTTCCCTTCGTTCCCAGCATCTACCGGGATACGGTGGTGTGCTATTCCTATTCCAAGTCTCTGTCCCTGCCCGGCGAGCGGATCGGCTATGTCTACGTTCCCCAGGAGGCCACGGACAGCAAGCAGCTCTACGCCGCCATTGCCGGAGCCGCCCGGGCTCGGGGCCATGTCTGCGCCCCCAGTCTGTGGCAGAAGGTCATTGCCCGGTGTGCAGACCTGCGCCCGGATTTGGACTTCTATGACAGAAACCGCAGTCTGCTCTGCCAGGCCCTGGGAGAAATGGGCTACGAAATGGCAAAACCCGACGGGGCCTTTTACCTCTTCATCAAGGCCCCCGGCAGCAGCGCCAAGGCCTTCTCGGACCGGGCCAAGGAAAAGGACCTGCTGTTAGTCCCCGGAGACGATTTCGGCTGTCCCGGGTATTTTCGGATTTGCTACTGCGTCAGCCCCGATATGATTCGGCGGAGCCTGCCGATCTTCCGGGAACTGATTGAGCAGTGACTTTCCACAATCCCAGCCTGTCGCGGTTTTTTATCCACAGGATCTTCTGAAATTGTGGATAAATCAGGGTTTTGCACAGACAAAATTCGGGCCGTCCAAAGGCTGTTTTCTGCCCCGGATTTCCGGCAGGCGGAAACAAGAGAAGCGTTTATGAAACTTTTTCCGATTATATCCGTTTGATTTTTGTAGATATTCGGAATATTATAAACTATGTGAACAAATATTCGTATATAAAAATGTGGAAGAAATCTCTGGATTTCTTCCACATTTTATTACCGCGCTGTGGATGTTTTTTCGTCCGGGCGCGAATTTTTATCCACAGCATCTTCCTTTCTTGTGGAGGAAATACCGCCTGTAAACGCCGTTTTCAGCGGGTACACCAGGCCTCTTTCCCCCTGGGCAAAAAATGGCTCCGTCCCTATGCCTTTCAGCTGGGATGGAGTCATTCTCTTTTTAGAAGGCCTCTTGGACATAGGCCTGGGCGTTTTCCAGATTATGTTGGATTTCCTCCTGGGTGAGGGGCCGGACCACCTTGGCAGGGCTGCCCAGAAGCAGGGAACCGGCGGGGGCAACGGTCTTTCCCGTCACCAGAGCCCCGGCTCCAACCATGCAGTTATCCCCAAGAACTGCCCCGGTCAGCACAATGGCACCCATGCCAATGGTACAGTTATCCCCGACGGTACAGCCATGGACGATGGCCCCGTGGCCCACGGTACAGTTTTTGCCCAGGGTGGTTTTCTCATGGAGAACGCAGTTGTCCTGGACATTGGTGCCATCCCCCAGGGTGATGGTTCCGCTGTCTCCCCGGAGCACGGCCCCGTACCAGATATTCACCCGGTCCCCCAGAACCACATCCCCAATCACGGTGGCGTTGGGCGCAATCCATACCTTTTTTTCCATTCTATTTCCTCCCTGCGGGCAGTGCCCGCTGACAATACGTGCACAGTGCGGTGATATTCGTCACACCATTGGGTACCGCTCGGTATCGGCGGCAGTGCCGCTTCCTCTACGTGCGCTAGTTGGTAGGTAATCGTTACTTCCCTGACCCGCTCGGCCCGCAAGGCGGGCGGCTAATACGTGCACGGTGCGGCGATATTCGTCACACCATTGGGTACCGCTCGGTATCGGCGGCAGGGCGTAATGGCTCCCCCTCTGCTCCGCAGACTGAGAGGGCGAACCTGCACTCCTTAGATTTGAATATCCTTCCAGAGTACGCTTACACCCCAATTATCCGCTATACCAATGTAGGGAACGGTCTTGACCGTTCCGGCAGTACGACTCATAAATTTCAAAATTTCCATGGCGAATCCGTACAATCTTCGTAGATTTCCAGTGAAAATATTGCAGAATCCAGTCAAGTGTGTGCCTAGTGGGACTTATCTGAAAACCACAGCGTCGTGTTTCAGTTCCATTCATCGTCCCAAATTGTACCGCGGAATGGTCAAGACCATTCCCTACATTGGTGCGGCTGAAAATCGGGGTGCTGTACGCACTCTGGCAGTCTCCGCAAACCAGAAGTACGGTTTTGCCCCCTCTCAGTCTGGCTCGTTCCTCGCCAGCCAGTGTATTATGTGTGATTGCCACTGGCAATCACTGTCATTCAGAATCGCTTCGCTACCCCCAACGTGGGAGAGCCTTGGAATGGTTCCCCCGACAAGCACTGTCATTCAGAATCGCTTCGCTACCCCCAACGTGGGAGCCTTTCTGCTCAGTATCGATAGTGCGTCAAAGGCTCCCCCTCTGGGGGAGCT
>JAHHRT010000052.1 GCA_020025615.1 Oscillospiraceae bacterium
CCCCATTTATAAGGATGTGCTGGGTTCTGACCACTGCCCGGTGGGCCTGGAAATTAACCTATAAGTACAAAATCAGCGTGTCAAAAAAGCCTCGCAGAGTTTGCCGCTTCTGCGGCAAATAAAATCTAAATCATTTTCCACGGGGGCGTGTACCTCGGGGAAAATACATATCAGCCTGAGAGTGTGGAATTTGGCCGTCATGGACGGACAAATTATGCGCGGGTCAGGCTGCAAAAGTTTGTCGAAAAACCCCTTCGGGGTTTTTCGACAGTCTGAAATCAGCCCGAGGGAATTTCCTCGGGCTGATTTTTTATAGGGTGGGAATCACAATCCCCACCTGACCGTTTTTCTTTGCCATGTAGGCATCCTTCAGATTTTCCAGATAAGAGAAAGGCTCCTCGGGATAGATGGGCACAAATTTCCCCTGGGCTTTCTGGTGGGCAGGGACCAGCAAAAATTCCGGTGTTCCCTCTCCCAGACGCTTTTCCGGAATCCGCCGATCCAAACCGAAGCCATCCCCGGTCGGGGCCAGGATTCCCAGGTTCTCCCGGTGATCTCCCCAGTCCGCAACCAATCGGCACATCACTTCGCCGTGGAGCTGACAGCGGCAGACCACCCGGACATAAAGCCCTTCTTTCAGGAGCTGGACCTTCCCCACCTCCTGCTGTCCGAAAAACACAGCTTGATCCATAACACATCCCCCCGCTTACAGTCTATGCGGCATGGGGGACACAGTTGTCTGAAAAGAAACGCCCCTATCTATTTCATTGCAGGCCGAAGCTCACGGCAATGGCGCTGTCCACCATTGACATTTGATTTTCGTTCAGGTGGCCCATATGCTCCCGCAGTCTGCGCTTGTCGATGGTGCGAATCTGTTCCAGCAGAATCACCGAATCCTTGCTGAGGCCCACACTGCCTCCGGCGATGTTGATATGGGTTGGCAGTCTGGCCTTTCCTGTCTGGCTGGTAATGGCAGCGGCAATCACCGTAGGCGAATGGCGGTTGCCCGTATCGTTCTGCACAATGAGCACCGGCCGGGTGCCGCCCTGTTCACTGCCCACTACCGGGGAAAGGTCGGCATAATAGATGTCGCCCCGTTTAACCGTACTATCCATACTCTTCACACTCCGTGTTTTTTTCCTGCGCTACCGGATCGGCTCCATATGTAACGCGGCTGACTGTATTGTCCCACACACGGAGGGAGTTTATACGGAAAAATCCCATTCTAGCCACCCTGAATTCCGAAATCCTGGATTTCCAAGGTCAGAATCCGTCGGTTTTTCCAGAGGATTTCCCCACGGACGGGCAGATCTTCCGCCCCAAGCCACAGGTCTACCCCCAAAGCGTTGTCCTCATAGCTGTCCTTCGCCTGAACATAGAGCAGCTCCCCTTCCCGGCCCGCCCCGGTGAGGTAGCCGCCGCGAAGGGTTCTGAGAAAAATCCAGGGCGCACTGACAGGGGACAGCTGGCCATCCGTCAGTAAATCGAATTGTAAGGCAGTGTCATCAAAGGTGAGCTGGCCCCCACTGTCGCTGATCCGCCCGGTAATCCCGGCAATAGGCTCCGGCTTCATCACCTCAAATTGCAGATTTCCCTGGGCATCCCCCTGGCAGGAGACAGAGAAGCTATGTACCTGATCTCCATAGTCTGCGGTAATGTCTGCAAGGAACGTGCAGCTCTCCCCTGCCAGGAGCTTGGACCGCAGAGCCAACGCCCGGTCCATGTCCTTCGCCCCTCCGTCACAGCCGGAGAGCATCAGCAGCAGAGCCAGCACCACCCCAATGATTTTCATAAAAATCCCGCCCTATCTCAGTAGTCGCGGAAGGTCCTCCAAAAGGTCCGTGGGAAGCATCCCGTACTCCCCCAGCCGCTGGGCCGTAAGGTCCCCGGCAGCACCGTGAAACCAGGCGGCACAGGCGGCGGCTTCCAGAGGCTTCATGCCCTGGCCCAGCAGGGATACCAAAATTCCTGCCAGCACATCGCCGCTGCCCCCGGTCGCCATGCCGGAGTTCCCGGTGGTGTTGCGGCAGCAGACTGCTCCGTCGGTAATGCAGGTTCGGTGTCCTTTTCGCAGGACAATGCAGCCTAAATCCCGGGCCAATGCCTGGGTGGTCTCCATCCGTTCCCCCTGGAGGTCCCCACCAATCCGGGCAAACTCCCCATCGTGGGGGGTGAGGACGGTGGGTGCGTTCCTTCTGCGCAGTATATCTCTATGCTGGGACAGGATGTTTATGCCGTCGGCATCCAGAACCACCGGGCAGACGGCAGCGTCCAGAACCGCTTCCGCCACCTTGAGCACCCCGGGAGACTGCCCCAGGCCGCACCCCAGAAGCACAGCGTCCATCTGGGGCAGGCGGCGAAGAATTTCCGGGATGGCGGCTTCACTGAGGGTGCCCCCCTCCTCCGGGAGGGGAAAGATCACCGGCTCGTTGAGCTTCACCGCTTCAATGGCGTAGATGCTCTCCGGGACCCCCAGATATACCAGCCCTGCCCCGCTGCGCAGAGCACCCATAGCCGCAAACCAGGCCGCCCCGGTAAAGCCCCGGCTGCCGCACAGGAGCATGACCTTCCCGAAGGTCCCCTTGTGGCCCTCGGGGTCCCGAGGAGGTACCAGGGCCCGGGCGGTGTTTTCCGTCAGTTCTATCACAGCTGATACAGCTCCGTGTACTTTTCGGTGAGGTAGTCGGTGTAATACTTGGCATCAAACTCCCCGCAGACAGACCGGAACAGCTCGCCGGGCTTGCGGAAGCTGGCATAGCGGTGAATGTGCTCCCGGAGCCACTGGGTAATCTGGGACAAATCCCCCTGGGAAACCTTCTGGAACACATCGCCCAGGTCCTTTTCCATCTGGTGGAGCATCTGGGCACCGTAGGCGCTGCCCAGTGCGTAGGAGGGGAAATAGCCGATGCTGCCGCCGCTCCAATGGGAGTCCTGGAGACAGCCTTCCTTGTCGTTGGGCACATCCACGCCCAGATACTCCTTGTACAGCCGCTTCCACTCCTGGGGCACATCCCGAACCGCCAGGGTTCCGGCGATGAGCTGCTTCTCGATTTCGTAGCGCACCATCACATGGAGGCAGTAGGTCAGCTCGTCGGCCTCGGTGCGGATGAGGGAAGGCTCGGCCTTGTTAATGCCCCGGTAGAACATCTCCTCGTCCACATCCGCCAGCTGCTCCGGGAAGAACTCCTTCACCTTGGGGAAGATGGCGTGGACAAAGGCGCGGCTTCTGCCGATGATGTTCTCATAGAAACGGCTCTGGCTCTCGTGGATGCCCATGGACACGCCGCCAGCCAGGAATGTGTAGTTGTAGCAGTCGTCGGCACCCAGCTCATAGAGGGCGTGACCGCCTTCGTGGATCACGGAGTACATAGAGGACACCAGATTGTCTTCAAAATAGTGGGTGGTAATCCGAACGTCCTTATTGTTGTAGTTGTCCGTGAAGGGGTGCTCGGTCTCTGCGATGGCACAGCGGCTGCGGTCCAGGCCCATGACTTCCATGAGGTAGTCAGAGAATTTCCGCTGGGTCTCCAGAGGATAGTGGCGATGGAGGAAGCTGTCGTCAATCTGGGGAGCCGCCTGGATTTTGGCAATCAGGGGCACAATCACATCCCGCAGCTGACCGAAGAAGGCATCCAGGGTCTTCATGGTGAGCCCTTCCTCGTATTCGTTGAGGAGAGAGTCATAGGCAGGAAGCTCCGGGTTATAGTAGCCCGCAAACTTCCGATTGTAGTCAACGATTTTTTCCAGATAGGGAGCGAAAGCGTCGAAGTCATCCTCGTTCTTTGCCTTGTGCCACACGTTCTGGGCATCGTTAATCAGCACGCCGAAGCCCACATACTCCTCGGCGGGAATCCGGTGCAGATGCTCCATGTCCTTTTTGAGCACTTCCACTTCCCGCTTGGTCTGGGGGTCCAGCTCCTGGGCGTGGTCCATGAGGTAGGCAACCAGCTCGTCGTTCTGAGGGTCAGTGGAGAGGTCATAGGTCACCTGGCTCAGAATCTCCATGGTTCTGCCCCGGCCCTCATAGCTCTCACTGGGTGCCGCCGTCGCTGCATCCAGGTTCAGAACGCCCATGGCGTGACTGTAAGCCGCCAAGGTCCGCTCCAGCTTCTTTAAGGCCTCCACAGCCTGCTGTACAGATTCATATTTCATATTGTCAGCACTCCTTTTGTAAATGGATTTTATAGGGCCATGGTATCATGGGGAAAAGGCTGAGTCAATAGCGGGCTTGTCCCTTCCCCCCTGCCAATCATTGAGCAAGCAAAAGAGCGTTTACCTAAGCCCCATTTTCGGGATTTCCCCGGAAATGGGGCTTGCATATTCTCTCCCCATATGCTAGAATAGCCTTGATATTGAAAAGCTGTGATTGGGCTGCCTTACATTGGTTTGCGACCAAAGAGAGAGCGGGATGGTGGAATCCGCTTGCGTGCAATGCCGGGCCTTCTCCCAGGAGCTGCCGCCTGAAACGAAAGTAGGGTGCGCCGGATGACCTCGTTATCGGTCTTGGATGTGTCTGCATCCCAAATGAGCTGCACCATGATTTTTCTGGTGAATTGCGGGTGGTACCGCGGAAGGATTGCCTTTCGTCCCGAATTTTCGGGAGGATGGGCTTTTTTTGTTGCCTTTTTTCCCGCATTACCTTTACAGGAGGAAACAACATGAAAGAACAATTAGAGCAGATCAAGCAGAACGCTCTGGCGGCCCTGGAAGCTGCCGCAACGCCCGCCGCTCTGGAAGAGCTTCGGGTCAAGCTGCTGGGCAAGAAGGGCGAGCTCACCGCCGTCCTCAAGCAGATGGGCAAGCTCTCCCCTGAGGAGCGTCCCGTTATGGGCCAGCTGGCAAACTCCGTCCGTGCCTCTATTGAAGAGAAGCTGGAAGAGCGCAAGACTGCCATCCATGCCGCTGCGCTGGAAGCAAAGCTGGCTGCTGAGGCCATCGATGTGACCATCCCCGGCGAGGAATTCACCGTGGGCCACCAGCACCCCATGAACCAGGTGCTGCAGCAGATTAAGGATATCTTCGTGGGCCTGGGCTACCGGGTTGTGGAAGGCCCGGAAATCGAGCTTGCCAGCTATAACTTCACCCGCCTGAATATTGAGGAGGGCCACCCCTCCCGTGACCGCAGCGACACCTTCTACTTCACCGATGATGACAGCGTGCTGCTGAGAACCCAGACCAGCCCCATGCAGATTCGTGTCATGGAGACCACCAAGCCCCCCATCTGCATCCTGGCTCCCGGCCGTGTGTTCCGTAAGGACGAGGCAGACGCCACCCACTCCCCCATGTTCCATCAGATCGAAGGTCTGGTTGTGGACGAGGGTATCACCATGGGCGACCTCAAGGGCGCTCTGATTTCCATGATGCGCAAGATCTACGGTGAGGACGCTGTGATGCGTTTCCGTCCCCACCACTTCCCCTTCACCGAGCCCAGCTGTGAGATGGATATGCAGTGCCACAAGTGCCACGGCACCGGCGAAATCGACGGTCAGGTCTGCTCCACCTGCCACGGCGAGGGCTGGATTGAGCTGCTGGGTGCCGGTATGGTTCACCCCAAGGTTCTGGAAAACTGCGGCATTGACCCCGAGAAGTACTCCGGCTTTGCCTTCGGCATGGGTCTTGAGCGTATGGCTATGGGCCGTATGAAGATCAACGACCTGCGTCTGATTTTCGACAACAACGTCCGGTTCCTGAACCAGTTCTAAGGAGGTAAGCCCAAATGAAGCTCAACAGAAAATGGATCAATGAAGATTTTGTAGACCTGTCCCAGGTCTCTGATAAAGAATTCGTGGAGACCCTCACCGTCTTCGGTCAGAAGGTCGAAACCTATGAGCGCATGGATGCCGAAATCCGCAACGTGGTTGTGGGTAAGGTGGTGTCCATCGTCCCCCATCCCAACTCTGACCATATGTTCATCTGCCAGGTGGACGTGGGCCAGGAAGAGCCTGTCCAGATTGTCACCGGCGCACAGAACGTCCACCAGGGCGACCTGGTTCCCGCCGCTCTGCACAACTCCTGGCTCCCCGGCGGTGTCCACATCACCAAGGGCAAGCTGAGAGGCGAAAAGTCCAACGGTATGCTCTGCGGCTTCGAGGAGCTGGGTCTCACCCAGAACGACCTGCCCGGCGTATTCGCTGACGGCATCTGGATCCTCAACGACGAAGACTGCCACGTTGGTGAGGACATCAACCTGGTCATCGGCAACGACGACACCGTGGTGGATTTTGAAATCACCAACAACCGTCCCGACTGCTACTCCATCATCGGTCTGGCACGTGAGGCCGCTGCTGCCTTCGGCAAGCCCATGAAGCACCATGTTCCCCAGATTCACGGCTCCGAGGCCGGCTCCATCTTTGAGCACCTGGATGTAGAGGTTCCCGCAGAGAATCTTTGCAGCCGCTACTCCTCTCGGATGATTGCCAACGTGAAGATCGGACCCTCCCCCAAGTGGCTCCGTCAGCGTCTGAGAGCCAACGGCATCCGTCCCATCAACAACATTGTGGATATTACCAACTATGTGATGCTGGAGTACGGTCAGCCCATGCACGCCTTTGACTACCGCTATGTGTCCTCCGGCAAGATTGTTGTCCGGGAAGCCCAGGAGGGCGAAACCCTCACCACTCTGGACGGCACCCTTCGGAACCTGAAGCCCGGCATGCTGGTCATTGCTGACGGCGACAAGGCCATCGGCCTGGCTGGTATCATGGGCGGCGAGAACTCCGAGATTCGGGAAGACACCTCCATGGTGGTCTTCGAGTCCGCAAACTTCGACGGCACCTCCATCCGCCAGACCGCTCTGGCTCTGGGTATGCGTACCGATGCTTCCGGCAAGTTTGAAAAGCACCTGGACCCCATGATGACCGTTCCCGCTCTGGATCGGGCCTGCGAGCTGGTAGAAATGCTGGAGTGCGGCGATGTGCTGGACGGCACCATCGATGTGCTGAACTACATTCCCCAGCCCAAGACTCTGCCCCTGGAGCCTGAAAAGATCAACCACCTGCTGGGCACCGACCTCTCCAAGGAACAGATGGTCCACTACCTGAACCAGCTGGAGATTCCCGTGGAAGGCGACACCATTCTGGTTCCCTCCTTCCGCCCCGACCTGAACCTGATGGCAGACATCGCTGAGGAAGTGGGCCGTTCCTACGGTTACAACGAAATTCCCATCACTGCCTTTAAGACCTCCACGCAGGGCGGCTACTCCCCCGAAATGAAGATGGAAACCAAGACCGGCGAGCTGTGCCGGGCTATGGGCTACAGCGAAATCATCACCTATTCCTTCGTCTCCCCCACCATCTTTGACCAGATCCGCCTGCCCAAGGACAGCCCTCTGCGCAACGCTATGAAGATCCAGAACCCCCTGGGTGAGGATACTTCCATCATGCGTACCATTGCACTGCCCTCTATGATGGAGATCCTGTCCCGGAACAACGCCTACCACAACAAGGCTGCAAAGCTCTATGAGCTGGCAAAGATCTATCTGCCCAAGGAGGGCCAGCCCCTGCCTGAGGAGCCCAAGATGCTGCTGCTCGGCACCTATGGCGCCGGTGAGACCTTCTTCACTTTGAAGGGCGAGCTGGAAGCCATCTTCGCAGGTATGCGTCTGCACAAGACCTCCTACCAGGCTGTTACCAACAACCCCAGCTACCATCCCGGCCGCTGCGCTGCCATCTCCATTGACGGCGAGGAAGTGGGTGTCATGGGTCAGGTTCATCCCCTGGTGGCCCAGAACTACGGCATTGATGCTGAGGTCTACTGCGCAGAGGTGAACTTCACCAAGCTGCTGGCTCATCAGCTGCCCGCCGCTACCTACACCCCCCTGCCCAAGTACCCCACCGTGTCCCGTGACCTGGCAATCATCTGCGACGAAGCCGACACCGTGGCCCAGGTAGAGGAAGTCATCACCGCTTCCGCCGGTAAGCTGCTGCGGAACATCCGCCTCTTCGATATCTATCGCGGCACCGGCGTGCCCGAGGGCAAGAAGAGCATGGCATTCTCCCTGGAGCTCCGTGCCGACGACCGCACCCTCACCGATACCGATTCCGAGGGCGTTGTCTCCAAGGTCCTGGCAGCACTGAAAGAGAAGCTGGGCGCCGAACTTCGCTAAAGTTTATAAATTGTTTTAAGAGTAGCCCTTTACACCGTATCAAAAATAGGCTATAATTGCAGTATTCTATTGTAAGGAGGCTGAGACCATGACGGATGCAAACACCCTGAAGTTCACAGTTCCCTGTGATGATAAAGAGAATATGCGTCGTATTCTCCGGAGTGTGTTCGATGCCTTAACCGAAAAAGGCTACAACCCCGTCAACCAGATCGTCGGCTATCTGCTGACCGAGGACCCCACCTACATCACAAATTATAACAACGCCCGCAGTTTGATCTGCAAGATCGACCGGGATGAGCTGATGCAGGCGCTTGTCCGTGAGTATCTGTTCGCTGACGAATCATAACGTAACCGGGGGCCTTTGCCTTGGCAAAGGCCCCCAATTTTGTACCTTGATAACTTCATACATTCCCTCCGTCTTGCTATTTTCTTGAAAAAGTTCCGAAACAATCGGGATTTCCCAAGTATTTACAACAATTATGTAAACCAAACGGTTGACACCATCGTAACAATGTGTTACAATCTGATTACATTTGACTCAGGAGGTAATTTCTATGGCTGATGAAAATGCAGTTTTAATGTACAAGGGTCGTCCTCTCATGCGTAAGGACAACATCATTTACTACGGTTCTATGGCGGATAGCCACATCGTTATGCTCCAGATTCTGGAGACTAAGAAGCAGGATGATCTGGATGTCGCTACCCGCGTCTCTGTTCAGCTCCAGCTCACCGATCCCGCAGCCAAGAGCAGAGATCGCATCGTTAAGAAGAGCGAAAAAGACGGCTTCTACTCTGCCCTGGATGTGGGCTGTGTATGGCTGGAACGGGCACTGGCAGGTAAGTAATTCCCCTGCCCCCTATTATATATAACAGATCAGTAAGACGGAGGACTCGTATGAATTTCCCAAAAAGAATGTTAAGCCTTTTGCTGGCCCTGGTACTGCTGAGCAGTGTGTTCGCAGTGACCGTTTCCGCAGCAGGCAATATCATGCAAGGCATCGGCTTTGTAAAAGCAACCTCTCTGCGGCTTCGCAGTGAGCCCAACACCTCTTCTCAGATTCTTGCCACCGCATACAATAATGAATGTGTCGTGGTGGTTAGCAAGTCCGATGAGTGGTACAAGGTCATCTACAACCTGCAGGAAGGATATATGCACCAGGATTATCTGACGGTCCTCTCCCGGGAAAATGCAGAACTGGGTTACGGTGAGGTCACGGGCAGCGGTGTGAATCTCCGCTCCGGTCCCAGCACCGGCTATCGAGTTGTGGATGTTGCCGGAAATGGAGACAAGTGCTATATCATCGGTCTCAATGACGGCTGGTATAAGGTCATCTTCAAAGGTCAGATTTCCTACATACGCAGCGACTTTGTGAAGCTGACGGAGTTCCCCTACGAAAATCGTCAGTCCCCCAACACCCCTAAATTCTTCCGCGGCGGCAAGTCTACCGGCGTTGCTCCCAGCGCTTCTGCACTGAACGGTACGCCCGCTCCTTCCAAGCCCGCTCCCGGTGTGGACGACTCCAACCCCATCCCTGTAGTGCGTCCGGAAGAGCCCGCCGCTCCTCAGCCGCAGGACAATCCCATTCCTGTGGTCCCCCCTGTCACTGAGCCCCCGGCTCCCGCACCTCAGACGCCTCCGGTATCCGTTACCGGCAGCGCAATTCTGGCAGAAGCACAGAAGCATCTGGGTGCCCCCTATGTTTGGGGCGGTGCCTCTCCCGCTGGCTTTGACTGCTCCGGTTTTGTGTACTATGTGCTGAAAACCATGGGTCTGTCCCCCTACCGCACCCCTGAGGACCAGTTCCGCCAGGGTACTGCTGTGGAGCGTTCCGATTTGCAGCCCGGTGACGTTGTGTTCTTCTACGGCACCTATGCCGACAAGATCTCCCATGTGGGTATTTACGCCGGCAACGGTCAGTTCATCCACGCTCCCAACTCCCGCTCCGTGGTTTCCTATTCGGATCTCACCAGTGGCTACTGGGGCCAGCACTACTACGGTGCCCGCCGGATGGCCTGAATTTAAGTTCGTTCTATCCCCGATGCTTTTGCATCGGGGATGTTTTTATGCCTTGTGCTCTTCTTTTCTCTATGATAAACTAGAGATGGATTGGAAAACACTGTAAGATTCGTCTGCATTTGCTGACTATTGGGGTAAAGGAGGGAACACCATGAACGACTCAGCCATCGTCCGGCTTTACTGGAAGC
>JAHHRT010000053.1 GCA_020025615.1 Oscillospiraceae bacterium
TTTTAATATCTTTCGTTCTGTGCAACGTCCAGGACAAAAATCACAACGCCGCCGCACTGAATGGGGACCTGTACGGAGGACATGGTCAGAGGAGAAACCGGCATACCGGCGGGCTCATACTGCATCTCGGTACGTCTGCCGTACTGCTTCAGCAGGCCCAGGGCCTCGTCCAGATACTCGTGGTTCACACCGATCATAATGGTTGCGTTCATCTTTCTCAAAAAGCCGCCGCTGGACTGCAAAACGGTCACATAGAAGCCGTTGCCATTCAGATTCTCAACCACTTCCCGATAATCGTCATTCTGAAGAATCGCAATGATCAGCTTGTCGCAATTTTCATTTTTGGTGTTTTTCATAATATAAAATCTCCTTTTCAGAATCATTTGGTATTAGGACCGCCGGGCTCCGCAGGAACCCGGAATCGGGATTTGCGCAATCCTCCCGGTCTGTTATTTTCTTACATAGAGGCACATCTCATAACGGATGCCGTTTTCCTCCCCGGACTGGAGCACTGCCTCCTGCTTCCAGGCGGGATCTTCGTCCAGGTTGGGAAGGTAGGTATCCGACTGAGGAAGGGCGTGGACCTTGGTGATATAGGCCTTATCGCAATAGGGCAGCATCTGGCGGTAGACACTGCCGCCGCCGATGACCATGGTGCGCTCTGCCTGCTGAGAAAGGGCCATTGCCGCCTCCGGCGAGGGGCAGACCGTAAAGCCGGGATAGGTCTTTCCGCTTCTGGTCAGCAGCACATTCACCCGACCGGGCAGGGGCTTCTGCCCCGGGAAATCCTCCACCGTCCGCCGTCCCACAATGACCATGGCTCCCCGGGTGGTCTCCCGGAAGAACTTTCGGTCCGCAGACAGGGCGATGGGCTGGGTGCCATCCTTACCGATGCCCCAATCCTCATAAACCGCAGCAATCAGTTCCATAGCTTCACCTCAAATCGCCATAGGGATTTCAAAATCAAAGGGGTGGAACTGATAGCCCTCCATGTGGAAGGAATCCTTGGTAAAGCGGTAGAAATCGGTGACCGTGGGGTCTACCGTAAACTTGGGGGCTTCATAGCCATCCAGCTCCAGCATGGCCTTCACAGCGGGGATATGCCGGTCGTAGATGTGGCAGTCTGCAATCACATGGACCAGCTCGCCCACTTCCAGCCCTGCCACCTGGGCCATCATATGGGTCAGCACTGCATACTGAACCACATTCCAGTTGTTTGCGGTGAGCATATCCTGGGACCGCTGGTTCAGAATGGCGTTGAGCTTATTGCCGGTGACGTTGAAGGTCATGGAATAGGCACAGGGATAGAGGTTCATCTCGTGAAGGTCCTCAAAATTATAGATGTTGGTGAGAATCCGACGGGAAGCGGGATTGTGCTTCAAATCATAGATCACCCGGTCCACCTGGTCGAAATCCCCTTCGGGATAGTGGTGCTTGATGCCCAGCTGGTAGCCATAGGCCTTGCCAATGGTGCCGTCAGGGCCTGCCCACTCGTCCCACACATGGCTGCCCAGGTCCGCAATGCGGTTGGACTTCTTCTGCCAAATCCACAGAAGCTCGTCCACGGCGCTTTTCCAATAGGTCCGCCGCAGGGTCATAATGGGAAATTCCTGGGACAGGTCATAGCGGTTCACCACACCGAAGGTTTTAATGGTATGGGCCGGGGTGCCGTCTGCCCAGTGGGGCCGCACTTCCAGGTGTTCATCCGAAAAACCGTGCTCCAAAATCTGGCGGCAGGTCTGCTTATAGAGTTCATCTGCTCTGCTCATGGGCTTTCCTCCTCTTTTCTTTCCGCTATCATACCACAAGGCCCCGAAGATAACAACCACAAAACACCTGAGAGCCTCGCTTCTGAATATGAAATTTTATCTTTGGGCAAACGCAAAAATCCGGCGAAGCCAGGAAAGGGCCTGGTTTTCGCCGGATTTTCATTTCCGAAAATTTTTCCAGGACAAAATACTGTCCTCAAAAATTTCTTTAGTTACGCAGGCTCTGCAGGGGTGCGGGAATCCGACCGCCGCGCTGGGTAAAGCGCTCGCTGCCCTCTGCGTGGACGGGCATCACAGGTGCACTGCCCAGCAGGCCGCCCATCTCCACCCGGTCACCGATGTGCTTGCCCACGGCGGGGATGATACGCACAGCGGTGGTCTTGCTGTTCACCATGCCGATGGCGGCTTCATCCGCAATGATGGCGGAAATGGTGGAAGCAGTGGTCTCCCCGGGAACGGCAATCATGTCGAGGCCCACAGAGCAGACACAGGTCATGGCTTCCAGCTTCTCCAGAGCCAGGGTGCCGGACTCTGCGGCAGCAATCATACCCTCGTCCTCAGACACCGGGATGAAGGCACCGGACAGGCCGCCCACGTGGTTAGAGGCCATGACGCCGCCCTTCTTCACCGCATCGTTGAGCATTGCCAGGGCTGCGGTGGTGCCGTGGGTGCCGCAGACATCCACGCCGATTTCTTCCAGAATCCGGGCCACGCTGTCGCCCACCGCAGGGGTGGGAGCCAGGCTCAGGTCCACAATGCCGAAGGGAACGCCCAGGCGCTTGGAAGCCTCCATGCCCACGATCTGGCCCATCCGGGTGATCTGGAAGGCAGTCTTCTTGATGGTCTCCGCCACCACATCAAAGGGCTGACCCTTGACGCTTTGCAGGGCGTGGTACACAACGCCGGGGCCGGACACACCCACATTGATGACGCACTCGGCCTCGCCCACACCGTGGAAGGCACCTGCCATAAAGGGGTTATCCTCCACCGCATTGGAGAACACCACCAGCTTGGCACAGCCCAGGCCGGAGTCCTCAGCGGTGAGCTCCGCAGTCTTCTTTACAATCCGGCCCATCTCCGCCACGGCATCCATGTTGATACCGGCCTTGGTGGAAGCCACATTGACGCTGGCGCAGACCCGCTCGGTGCAGGCCAGAGCCTGGGGAATGGAGCGAATCAGCTTCCAGTCCCCTTCTGTAGCGCCCTTCTGCACCAGGGCAGAGAAGCCGCCGATGAAGTTCACGCCGCAGGTCTTTGCCGCTGCATCCAGGGTCTGGGCCAGCTTCACATAGGAATCGGTCTGGCAGGCACCCGCCACAATGGCGATGGGAGTGACGGAAATCCGCTTATTCACAATGGGAATACCGAATTCCTTTTCGATATCCTCGCCCACCTTCACCAGGTCCTTGGCACAGCGGGTGATTTTGTCATAGACTTTCTGACAGCAGGCATCCAGATCCGGGTCACAGCAGTCCAAAAGGCTGATGCCCATGGTGATGGTGCGGATATCCAGATGCCGATTGTCGATCATATCCAGGGTCTGTAAAATATCATTCCGACTGAGCATGGCGGCACCTCAGATTCGATGCATGGCATCGAAGATGTCTTCCCGCTGGATGCGGATGGACACTCCCATGTCGTTGCCCATGGCCTCCATCTTCCCTGCCAGCTCCTGAATGGGGGCATTGGCCTGGGAGATCTCGGTGACCATGATCATGGTGAAATAGCCGTCCATGACGGTCTGGCTGATATCCAGGACGTTGATATTAAAATTCGCAAGCTGGGTGCAGACGGTGGCAATGATGCCCACCCGGTCTTTTCCCACAACGGTAACAATGGCTTTCATAGCTACATTCTCCTTTACACGTCATAATCCGCTGCAACGCGGGAATCCAGGAGATGGAAGAAATGGGTCTTAGCCTCCTGGTGCAGGGGATGGACTGCGTAAGCGTCCAGTGCCTCACGGCTCTCAAACTCAGAGTAGAGGGCGTAATCCATGCCGTTATAAGCACGGCGGACCTCCAAATGGAGCAGGCCGGGAATCTGACCCACCAGGGGTTCCAGAACAGAGGCAATGAGCTTCACAGCCTCGTCCTTGTTGACGTCCGCTTTAAAGGTATACAGAACGATGTGCTTAACCATAATGATTCTCTCCTTTAAAAAAATACCGGGGCGGTATGACACTGCCCCGGTATTCAAACTTAGAAATTACTCAGCGTCTTCCTCGCCCTGCTCCAGCAGTGCACGGATGGACAGAGAGATACGCTTGTTCTCAGCGTCAATGTCGGTGATCATGACCTTGACTTCCTGGCCCTCGCTCAGCACGTCCTCGGGCTTGCCGATGCGGCGGTCAGCGATCTGAGAAATGTGAATCAGGCCGTCAACGCCGGGCAGGATCTCTGCGAAAGCGCCGAAGGTCATCAGCTTCACAACCTTGGCATCCACAACATCACCAACGTTGTAGTTGGTCATGAACTGGTTCCAGGGGTTCATAGCGTCGGTCTTGTAGCCCAGAGAAATCTTGTGCTTCTCGGGGTCGAAGGAGATGACGTAAACGTCGATCTCGTCGCCAACCTTCACAACGTCAGCGGGAGTCTTGATGCGGTTCCAGCTCAGCTCGGAAACATGAACCATGCCGTCAACGCCGCCGATGTCCACGAATGCGCCGTAAGAAGTCAGGGACTTCACAACGCCGTGGTACTTCTTGCCGACCTCGATCTCGGACCAGATCTGCTCCTGAGCAGCCTTGCGGGACTCAGCGGTAACAGCACGGATGGAGCCGATGACACGGCGGCGAGCACGGTTGACCTCAGTAATCTTCAGCTCAACAGTCTTGCCAACCATCACGGACATATCGCCGCCGCGGGCGATGCCGGACTGGGAAGCGGGGATGAACACACGGATGCCCTTGACATTGCAGACCAGGCCGCCCTTGTTCTCCTCAGTGATCTTGCCCTCAACAGTGGTCTTCTCCTCGACATAGGTAGCCATGTCGTCCCAAACCTTCAGGCCGTCCAGCTTCTTCTTGGACAGCTGAACAGTGCCCTCCTGGTCGTTAACGCGAACAACGAAAACCTCGATCTCGTCGCCAACCTTCAGGATATCCTCGGGCTTTACAGAAGGATCTGCGCTGACTTCATCATAGGGGATGTAGCCGGCATGCTTGGTGCCCAGGTCCACCTGGACTTCGGTGTTGCCAATGCTGGTAACGGTGCCGATAACCTTATCTCCTGTATTTAAAGTCTTGATGGACTGCTCGAGAAGCTCGGCAAAGTTCTCCTCCTGTACAGTCTCAACATTAATAGTGTCGCTCATAGTCTTGTTGACCTCCTTTATAATCCACGCTGGTGTCGACGCACCGGCAGTGATTCCAACATCAGTAACACCCTGGAAAAAGTCGAGATTCAAATCGGCGGCGTTATCCACCAGCGCGACCTTTTCACAGTGTTCTCGGCAAATCATGGCGAGCCGGCCCGTGTTGGAACTTTTAGGATCTCCTACAACGACCATAGCCTGACAGGATTGACTCAATTCTGCTGCTTCGCTTTGCCTATACTCAGTTGCTCTACATATTGTATCAAATATTTTCAAGTTAGTAAACTGTTTTTTTGCAAAATTTACGCACAATTTCCACAAATATTCTGTGGAGGTGGTCTGTGAAACCATGCAGATTGGCTTAGAGGCTGGAATTTTCTCGGTTTGCACCCATTTTTCCAGCTCCTCAACACTTTCAAAGACCTGACATTCCCCGCACCAGCCGGCAATTCCCTCCACCTCCGGGTGGGTGGGTGTGCCGATGATGATGGGAAGCCGCCCTTCCTGCTCTGCCTTGCTCACAATACCGTGAATCCGCTTGACGAAGGGACAGGTGGCGTCGATGATTTCCACACCCCGCTCTTCCAGCCGCTCATAGACTGCCCGGCTCACGCCGTGGGAGCGGATGATCACCGTATCTCCCGGCTGTGCCTGCTCCGGCTCGTCAATGACCGCAACGCCCATGGCCCGGAACTTGTCCACCACATGGCGGTTATGGATGATAGGCCCCAGGGTCACCACCCTTTTTCCGGCCTTTGCGGATGCTTCCACCAGCTCCACCGCCCGGCTCACACCGAAGCAGAAACCGGCGCTTTTTGCCACGGTGACGCTCATAATGCCACCTTGTCAGAGATAATCTTCTTCATAGCGGCGAGGACCCCTTCAATGTCCAGCTCGGAGGTATCCAGCTTGATGCTGTCCCGGGCCATCTTGAGGGGGGCGATCTCCCGGTGGGTGTCCTGGTAGTCCCGCTGCTTGATCTGCTCCAGAATCTGCTTGTAGTTTGCCTTCTGGCCCTTGGCGATCAGCTCGTCGGTACGGCGCTGGGCGCGGACCTCAGGAGAAGCGGTGAGGAAGATCTTCACCGTTGCCTTGGGAAGCACCACGGTGCCGATGTCCCGGCCGTCCATGACCACGTTGTATTCCTTGGCCAGGTCCCGCTGCATATCCAGCAGCATTTCCCGAACCACTGCATGGGCCGCCACCAGGCTGGCCTTCTGAGAGATTTCAGGGGTGCGAATGTCGTTGGTCACGTCCATGCCGTTCATAATCATGTGCTGAAGGCCCTCTTCGTCATACTCGATGTTCAGGGTCAGCTCGTCGATGTACCGCTCCACGCCGTCGATGTCCTTAGGGCTCACACCCCACAGGTCCAGGAAATAGGCAACGGTCCGATAGATGGCTCCGGTGTCCACGTAGTAGTAGCCCAGCTCCTTGGCAAGTCTCCGGGCAATGGTGCTCTTACCGGCACCGGCAGGGCCGTCAATGGCGATGGAAATCTTCTTATCCATAAGTAATCTCCTTTATATTTATTGTGTATCTCTCAAAATGCTCAATGCAGCAGCTTCCTTTGCCAGCACCTCATTGGGCGTGAGGTTCAGGACTCTGCCTGCCTCCTCGGGGCTCATGGGCTGACCGCCCTCCAGACCGAACCGAAGGGTCAGGAGCTTTGCGGAATCCGCATCCAGGCTGGACAGCATATCCAGAATCCGCTGGCGCATCTGGAAATAAGCGGTGTCCTCCACGGCCTGTTCTTCCTCCTGGGGGTCCTCCTCTTCCTTGGCAGGCTTGCGAATCTTTGCCAGGATCTGGGCGTTTTCCAGCATCTTCTGAACCGTCTGGGTCTCTTCCACGCTCATGTGCATTTCCACGGCGATTTCCTCAACGGTGGGGTTTCTGCCCAGGTCTGCCAGCAGCCGCTGGTCCACCTGGGTATAGTCCTCCAAGGCGGTGCGCATCTTCTGACCGATGCCGTTGTTCCGGGCCTGGATGGTGATGGCCTTCGCCATATAGAACCGAATCCAGCGGTCCCGAAGCTGGGCATAGTCCCCGGAGCGATAGTTCCGAATGGCCTGCCACAGGCCCATACTGCCCTCCTGAATCAAATCCAGCATGAGAACGCCGTAGCCGGTGTGCTCCCCTGCCAGCTGAATCACCCGGGAAAGGCCCAGATTGGTGAGCATTTCCCCGACCTGCTCCTCACCGGAAGCATACCGCCGGGCCAGGCTCTCCTCCTCCCCGCAGACAGGGAGCGCTGCAACCTCTTCCAGGAAGATGCGCAGAGGGTCGGAGACCTCCAAGGTCTCCCGGTTTAAGCCGCCTTCGCTGAACTCCATTTCCTGGCGCAGCCGCAGGGCCGCTTCGCCGGAAGCCGTCCCTCTGGGAATCCCCGCAAGGTCCAGCCGGAAGCATCCGGTTTCCAGCTGCATCAGGGCATCCTCGAGGACTTCCTCGTCATCCCCCTCCAGCATTGCCAGCATATCCACCGCACGGATGGAATCCCCTGCCTGCTTGGTCTGCAAAAATGCTTCCCAAGGGGTGGGTTCAAAAGAAAAATCCAAATCGATCACTTCAAAAAGTCCTCCAATCCCATACTTGTGCCCATTTTCTGGAGCTTATCCATGGCCTGGCGTTCAATCTGCCGGACCCGCTCCTTGGAGATTCCCAGCTTGGCCCCGATCTGCTCCAGGGAATAGCTGGTGCCGTCCTCCATACCAAAATGGAGACGAAGAATGGTTCTCTGCCGTTCATTCAGCCCGCCCATCAGGGTATTCATGGTGTGTTCCAGTTCCTGGCGAACCAGCTCCTGCTGGGGCTCCGGGGCACGGGCGTCCTTTAACAGGGAGCCCAGGGTGCTCTCCTCCATCTCCCCGGCGGGAAGGTCCAGAGAGCAGACCTCCGGCATCAAAGCCAGCAGTTCCTTTACCTTACTTTCAGAGGTGCCGGAGCGCTTGGCGATTTCCGCCTCCGTCGGCTCCTCGCCGGTTTCCTGAAACAGCGCCGCCCGGGCCGCCGCCACCTTCTGCATCCGCTCTGCGGTATACACCGGGACCCGAATGGGGCCTGCATGATTGAGCAGGCACCGGGTCACGCCCTGGCGAATCCATTTTGTGGCATAGGTCGAAAAACGGCAGTCTCGTGTATAGTCAAATTTTCGGGCAGCAGCCAAAAGGCCGATACTCCCCTCCTGGATCAGGTCCATGAGGGCCACGCCCCGGCCTGTGTAGCCCTTTGCCACACTGACCACCAGACGGAGATTGGAATTGACCATCTGCCGAATGGCGTCCTCATCCCCCTGGGCACAGCGCCGGGCCAGCGCCCGCTCCTCTTCCTCCGTCAGCAGAGGGTAGGCCCGAATCTCGCTGAGATACTGGCGCATATCCTCATCAGACTGGTTTTTGGGAGCCGACATAACCTCTGTCATTCTCTGATCCCTTTTCTTTCTTTCATCTTGTTGCGGAACTCCATAAGGTCCTCCACGGTTTCAATGTGGGAGGACTGATTTTCCGCCTGAACGGTGGCAACACAGTCCCGGAAGGCCTGTTCGGAAACCGGGCCTCGCTGCCGCTGCAAAATGCCCGCCACATGGGACATCTCCTCCGGCTCCAGGTCCGCAAGGCCGGACACGGAAATTTCCAGTCCCTCGGAGAAACGCTCCCGCAGCTGGGAGAACACCTTCCCCAGCAGCGGAGAGGAGAAGGTCTCCGGCTTCAAACTCTGGGCTTCGTCCAGAAGCGCCGGCTCTCTCAGCACCATGCTGATGATGCCCTCCTCCGCCATGGCGGATTTCATATTGTCGTAGCGGATGCTCCGGCTCTTGGGCTGGAGCTTCTGGGCCGGGGACAGGTCGATTTTCTCCTGCTTCTTCTTTTCCCGCCCCAGTCTGCGGCGGTAGGCCTTTTCCACTTCGATTTTCATAGCCTCATAGCTGATTCCGGCAGCTTCTGCCGCCCGGGTGCCATAGACCTCCCGCTGGACGGCATTGCCCAGACTGCTGACAAATTCCGCCGCTTCGGAAATAAACCGCACCCGGTCCTCGTCCACATGGAGATCGTATTTCTTGGCAATGGCCCGGAGCTGGTACTCCACCCGGTTGGAGGACTCCTCCAACAGAATCCGGAACCGGTCTGCGCCGAATTTCTTTAAGAACTCGTCCGGGTCCTTGGCGTCCCGCATTTGCAGGACCTTCACCTGCAATCCCGCCCGCTCCAGCATGGGGATGGCACGGCGGGTGGCATCCTGTCCGGCCTGGTCGCCGTCATAGATCAGCACCACATTCTCCGTATACCGGGACAGCAGGGCTGCGTGCTCTTCGGTGAGGGCAGTGCCCAGGGAGGCCACCGCACAGTCAAATCCATACTGATGCAGGGCCACTGCATCCATGTAGCCTTCCACCAGAATCAGGTAGTCCAGCTTGCTCTTTTTGGCAAGATTCAGAGCAAACAGGTTTTTTCTCTTGTTAAAAATAATGGTTTCCGGGGAATTTAAGTACTTGGGCTTGGAATCATCCATCACCCGTCCGCCAAAGCCGATGACATTCCCCCGAACGTCAATGATGGGGAACATGAGACGGTTGCGGAAGCGGTCATAGATCCGCCCGTTCTTCTGGGACACCGACGCAAGGCCGGAATCCTTCAGCTCCTGATCCGTATAGCCCTTCTCCCGCATGGCATCGCAGAGGCTTGTCCAGGAATTGGGGGCAAAGCCGATACCAAAGCGAATCAGGGTGGACTTGGGCATTCCCCGCTTCTGGGCATAGGCCAGACCCTGGGCTCCGGGGGGCAGATAGAGCTGCCGATTGAAGAACCGGGCTGCCTCCTTGCTGAGTGCCCAAAGCCGCTCCTGCTGACGGTAGCGGCTCTGATACTGCTCGTCCTCCGGCACCTCCATGCCCACACGCTTGGCAAGGGCACGGACGGCATCCGGGTAGCTGAGGCCCTCAATTTCCATCATGAAGTTGATGACACCGCCGCCCTTGTGGCAGCCGAAGCAGTAGTAGATTCCCTTATCGGGAGCCACGGAGAAGGACGGGGTCTTCTCTCCGTGGAAGGGGCACAGACCGAACAAATTTGCCCCGGAGCGTTTTAAGGTTACATACTGGCCCACCACATCTTCAATGGGGTTTCTGGCCGTCAGTTCATCGATAAACGATGGAGGAAATGCCACGTCTGTCCCTCCTTTTCAGTCAATT
>JAHHRT010000054.1 GCA_020025615.1 Oscillospiraceae bacterium
CAACTTCGAAGCCCTCAGCACCGAACATCTGACGGAAAGCCAGACGGCCGATACGGCCAAAACCATTAATAGCAACTTTAACAGACATGGGAATTTCCTCCATTTCAAATTACTGCAACTCGCAGTATATTAGACTTCGAGCGTACAGGTTTGCTATAACCGTACGGTCTCATTATACAATAAGACTTCCAGCTTGTAAACCAGAATTTAGGCCAAAAGCCGAAAGAAATTGTAAAAATTTTTAGAATAATCGCCAATTAACCCCCTGCATCCTCAGAAAGCAGGGTATCATCAGCCATTTCCGCCTCCATAATGGTGGCATCGGTTCCTTCCTCTGCAATGGCTTCTGCCGCATCCTCTTCCGCCACGGTCTCGTCTGCAAGCACCTGGGCAGGCTCTGCGTCCTCCCATTCCACCGTGGAGTCAGTGGGAATCAGGGCAATGTAGCTGCTGCCGATACCCTGCTCCAGAGGCGTGCCGTCCATACGGGTGAAGGTGAAGGGGGAATTGTTATCTGCACGGTGCCACTGAATGGGAATGATCTTTCCGTCGCAGGCAAAGTAGCCCTCGCCGTCGCCCACAGTCTCGGGGACGTGATAGATCCGCTCCTCGGTGTGGTAGGTACAGGTCAGGGCGAAGACGTTCTTGTAAAGCTCAGGGGCATTGTCATAGTAGCCGTCCACCATATCCACATCGTACTGGGTCATGGTATAGGCTCCGCGCTCGGGATGATAGGTCATGATGGTGGGCTTGGAGCGGTTGGAGAGCTTAAAGGTGATGGTCACAATCCCTGCATCCTCACCGTCCGCAGGTGCGGCGTGCTCGGTAAAGTGGAGGCCGTAGTCCTTGTCGGGCTCCTGGGTCACCCGGAAGCCTTCGTTCTTGGCGTACTCCAGCAGGTCTGCGCCCCGGACAAACAGGCAGTGCTCATAGTTGTAGCCGTTGTGCATACGGTCCTTGTCCCGGTAGTAGAAGTCAGCACCCCACTGCTCGGAGACAATGCCGTCTACGCCGGACTTCTTGAGGTCGCCCAAAACGTATTGGCTGCCGCCGGCATACAGGGCAATGGCATCATAGCCCAGGGCCAGATCGCTGAACTGAACACGCATACTCCGGCTGCCGCCTACAGACTCGATGCTGCCGATATCGGTGAACATGGCAAAGCGGCGGGTGGTCAGACCGTTGGCAAAGGCCTCAAACACCAGGTCTGCCTTGGAGACACCGTAATGGGGCAGGGACTCCTTGGTATTGCCGATGGAGAAGCCGAAGACACGGTCCGTCATAGGCCCGTCCAGCTCTCTGCCGGTAAGGGGATGGATAAATTCAGGAGCCGGTTCCGTGGTGGGTTCGGTGGTGGGCTCTGTAGTAGGTTCGGTAGTGGGTTCGGTGGTCGGTGCAGCAGTCAACGCAGGCTGGGTGGGTTCTGCCATAGGCGCTCCCTGCCGTCCGCATCCTGCAAGCAGTGCGGAAAAAATCAACATTCCAGCAATGATCTTCTTCATAAAAAGTATTCCTTTCTCAAAGATTCCTGAATCCGGGATTTACCCGTGGGCTACAGTATACCATAGTTTCTGTAAAAACGAAAGACCGTTCCAGGATTTCTCCCGGGATTTCCTTTTCAGATTTCCATAAAATGGTATCATTCCAAAAAAATCCGAAGAGCATTTCTGCCGCTTCGGATTTTCTGATTTATTTGCCGTAGTCCGTCTTAATCTGAATATCAGACATGGTTCTTCCCAGGGTGTAGAAGAATACGTTGTCCCGGGAGGGGGCCAGGTTATCGAACTCGCCTCGTTTGGCAAACACCGTCTCATAGCCGAAGAGGATAGGGACAATCCGTGCATCCTCCGCCAGCATCTGGTGCAGGTCGTAGTAATTGCCCCGGTCTGCCAGGGACATCCGACACATTTCGTACAGCTCGTCGTTGGTCATGCCGCCGTAATGCAGGCTGCCATAGCCCTTAAAGAAGGGGCTCAGGTCCATATTGCGGGACAGCCGGGTCTTACCCAGGTACATCTCGTAGTTGCCGGCAGCCAGCACATCCTCATATTTGGTGGCAGTGCTTCCGCCGTATTCCAGTGTACCGGTGGGCACACCCATATTCGTGAGGGCCGCTGCAATATCCCGGGCCGTTCTCAGTCTTGCGGAGTCGTCGCAGTTTACCAGCAGACGCAGCTTTTTGACGTTGTGCTTTTCATCCTTGATGGGTTCAAAGCTGCCCACGTTTCCGATGAATTTCAGGTCATCATACTCGTATTTTTCCGCCAGGCCGCTGCTGTAGTACGGAGAGCCGGGAGAAGCCGCCAGGGTCGCCGGATAGGCCATGCCCCGGAAGTTATTCTCAATGATGGATTCCCGGTCAATGGCATAGGTGAGGTTTTTGCGCAGATTCATGTTGGCCCCATCCTTAAAATAGTCGCTGTAAAGCACATTCAGGCCCAGGTACATGAAGTATCCGGCATCGGTGTTCCACAGCTCGTAGTCACACCGATACTCTGCATAGGAGTCAGACAGGGGATTTGCCACTGCCAGGCTCACATCGCCGAACTCGAACTGGTCCCGAAGCTCTGTCTGGGAATCCACTTCCACCAGCGCCACCGTCTCTGCACGAACCGGGATGGGACGCTCACACCACCAATTGGGGTTTCGCACCAGCACAGCCCCATTGGTCCTTTCCACAAAGGTATAGGCGCCGGTTCCCACAGGGAAGTCGGTCTCCACCTCGTTGGCCTTCAGAATGGGGATATCCATAAGCATACTGAAATCCTGGTAGGCGGTATTCAGCGTGATGCGCACGCCTTCTTCTCCCAGGGAATCGTCTCGAACCGTCTCCATGGCAATGACCTGAACAAACCGGCCGCCGTAATATTTCGAGGCCTTGGCAGTCTCCAGGCTTGTCAGTACGTCGTTGGCAGTCACCGGACTGCCATCGGAAAATCTGGCACGGTTGTCGATGTAGTAGGTATAGGCCCGGTTATCCGAGGATACCTGATAGTGGGAGCAGAGAATGGGGAACGATTCATTGTCACTGCTCACCGCAAAAAGTCCCTGATACATCAGCGAAAACAGCACCCGGTTAGAGATGTTGTTGCCGATCAGAGGATTCATGGACCGGGAGGGGTCCCAAGCCAGGGTCACTACCTGGGGTTCCCGCTCCGGCTCTAATTTAGCCGGGTCCTCACCCTCCATCAGCAGGGCATCGCCTGTGGGGACATAGGCCTCGGGGTCCTCAGACCTGCCGCAGCCGGCGAGGGTCCCCAGCATCAGGGCCGTCACCAAAATAAGACTTGTAAGCTTCTTCATTTTGTAACCTCCCTGCAAACAATCACGGCACCCTGAGAGCCCCGGTCGCCCCCGGTGACCCGGTGGGACCAGAACCGATCGCTTTCGCAGACGGTGCACGCATCGCTGATTTCAATATGACTGACCCCGGCACGGCGCAGGACCATGGCATTGATCTGCTTGAGGTCCAGGAAGTACTTGCTTCCTGCCCGGCGGATATAGGGCCGCACCGCCTCACCGAAGGCTGCCTCCATGGCCTGGGGCACGTCCGCATTGGTTTCAAAGTGGCACATTCCAATGTTGGGACCGATGGCCGCCCGGATATCCTGAGGGCGGGAACCGAAGTGCTTGACCATGGCCTCCACGGTTCTGGCGGCAATGGCAGAGGCCGTCCCCCGCCATCCGGCATGGGCCGCGCCCACAGCCCCGGTCACGGGATCGTGGAAGAGAATGGGGGTGCAGTCCGCCGTGAAAACCACCAGGGCAAGGCCCGGCTGGTTCGTCACCAGGGCATCGCAGTCGGGAAGGGCCGGCTGAAACAGCCCGGCGCCCCGGTTCTGTTCCCCCACCACCCGAACGATATCCGAATGGACCTGATGGGCAAGCACCAGATTTTCCCGTTCAAATCCCAGGGCATCCCCCAGGATTTTGTAATTTTCCAGCACATTCCGGGGATCATCGCCCCGGCTGGTGCCGATATTGAGGCTGGAAAGGCTTCCGGTGCTGACACCGCCCAAACGGGTGGTAAAGCAGTGGGGGACCGAGATCCCCTCTGCCGTCAGATACTGGAGTGTGCCTTGATTCTGTGTGATGATAGACATATGGGTAATACCTTTATGGGGAATTGCTGACTGCGAAGAATCAGCGTTCCAGACCTGCCGCAATATCCTTCTGGCGGCAGCAGTTCTTATATTTCTTGCCGCTTCCGCAGGGGCAGGGATCGTTGGGGCCGACCTTCTTGCCTTTGGTGCGAATGGGCTCCCGCTTTACCTGGCTCTGCTCGCCGGTGCCGGTCTCCTTGGCGACCTTGACACGCTTCACTTCCTGCTGGGGACGAATCTGAACCAGGAACATCCGGCGGACGGTCTCGTCCTTAATGGCCTGGATCATGGCCTGGAACATCTCATAGCCCTCTTCCTTGTAGGCAACCACCGGATCATGCTGACCGTAGGCCCGCAGACCGATGCCCTGCTTCAGGTCGTCCATGGCATCGATGTTGTCCATCCAGTATTCGTCCACCACCCGGAGCATGACCACACGCTCCAGCTCCCGCATAATGGGGGCGCCGTAGGCGGCTTCCTTGCTCTCGTAGGTCTTCACAGCCAGGTCATACACTGCATCTCCCAGGCCCTGGGCATCGAGACCCAGCAGCTGGTCCTTCTGGTTCTGGAGCGTACCCTTGGCAAAGTAGATGCCCTCCAGGGCATTGCCCAGGGTGCGCAGGCCCGCTTCGGTGGTCTTTCCGGCATCGTCGCTGAGGGCAGTGCTGACACTCTCCCCAATGAGATCCCGGAGCATGGACAGGATGTTCTCCCGCAGGTCCTCGCCGTCCAGCACCTTCTGACGCTGGGCATAGATGACCTCACGCTGGGTATTCATAACATCGTCAAACTCCAGAACGCTCTTTCTGGAGCGGAAGTTCCGGCTTTCCACGTTCTTCTGGGCATTTTCCACGGCGTTAGACAGAATCTTTGCGTCGATGGGGGTGTCCTCGTCCAGGCCCAGGTTGTCCATGATGCTCATGACCTTGTCGGTGGAGAACAGCCGCATCAGGTCGTCCTCCAAACTCAGGTAGAAGCGGCTCTCGCCGGGGTCGCCCTGACGGCCGGAACGACCGCGGAGCTGGTTATCGATTCGACGGGACTCGTGACGCTCGGTGCCGATGATGTAGAGGCCGCCGGCAGCGCGCACCTTTTCTGCCTCGTCTGCAATTTCTGCCTTGTACTTCTTCAGCAGCTGCTCATACTGGGCACGAACCGCCAGAATCTGGGGATCGTCGGTCTCAGAGTAAGCGTCAGCCTCCTGGAGAAGCTCCTCGGGAAGGTCCTGCTTTCTCAGCTCGCTCTTTGCCAGGAACTCGGCGTTGCCGCCCAGCATAATATCGGTACCACGACCTGCCATGTTGGTGGCGATGGTGACTGCGCCGAACTTACCGGCCTGGGCAACAATCTGTGCCTCCATCTCGTGGAACTTGGCGTTCAGCACGTTGTGGGGGATGCCCTCTTTCTTCAGGAGCTTGCTGAGGATTTCACTCTTTTCAATGGAAATGGTGCCGACCAGCACAGGCTGGCCCTTGGCGTGGCACTCCTTCACCTGCTGGATAATGGCCCGGAACTTGCCCATCTCGGTCTTGTAGACCACATCGGAGCGGTCGATTCTTGCCACGGGGCGGTTGGTGGGGATCTCCACCACGTCCAGCTGGTAGATGGTGGCAAACTCCTCCTGCTCGGTAAGGGCCGTACCGGTCATGCCGGAGAGCTTGTTATAGAGACGGAAGAAGTTCTGGAAGGTGATGGTAGCCAGGGTCTTGCTCTCCCCGGCGATGACCACGCCTTCCTTGGCCTCGATGGCCTGGTGGAGGCCCTCGTTGTACCGACGACCGTACATGAGACGTCCGGTGAACTCATCCACGATGATGACCTCGCCGTCCTTCACCACGTAGTCAATATCCCGCTTCATGAGGCCCCGGGCCTTCATGGCCTGGTTGATATGGTGGGACAGGGTGGTGTTTTCTGCGTCTGCCAGGTTCTCAATGCCGAAGTAGCGCTCTGCCTTGGCAATACCGCTGGCAGTCAGAGAGACGGTCCGGGACTTTTCATCCACGAAGTAATCGCAGTCGTAGTCGTCCTGAACTTCCTTCTCGTCGGTCTTGGCAAAGACCTGCTTGCGAAGACCCGCCACAAAGCGGTCAGCCTGCTCATAGAGCTGGCTGGAATCCTCGCCTCTGCCGGAGATAATCAGAGGGGTACGGGCTTCATCAATGAGGATGGAGTCCACCTCGTCCACGATGGCGAAGGCGTGGCCCCGCTGGACCAGCTCGGACTTATAGATTGCCATGTTGTCTCGCAGATAGTCAAAGCCCAGCTCGTTATTGGTGCAGTAGGTGATATCGGCGGCGTAAGCCTCCCGGCGCTCTGCCGGGGTCATGCCGGGGATCACCAGGCCCACAGTGAGGCCCATGTAGCGGTGGACCTTGCCCATCCACTCAGAGTCACGCTTTGCCAGGTACTCGTTGACGGTCACCACGTGAACGCCTTCCCCGGTCAGAGCATTTAAGTAGCAGGGCAGTACAGCAACCAGGGTCTTGCCTTCGCCGGTCTTCATCTCAGCGATTCGGCCCTGGTGCAGCACGATGCCGCCGATGAGCTGGACGGGGTAGGGACGCATCCCCAGGACCCGGTCCGCAGCCTCTCGGATGGCGGCGAATGCCTCGGGCAGCAGATCGTCCAAGGTCTCCCCATCTGCCAGGCGGCGCTTAAACTCCCCGGTCTTTGCTTTCAGGGCTTCTTCGGACAGGCCCTTGTATTCTTCTTCCAGTCCCAGAATCCGATCCACGATCGGCTGGATTTTTTTCAGCTCCCGCTGAGAGCGGGTGCCAAACAATTTACTAAACAGTCCCATAGAGATCTCCTTTATGATTACATATGGTATTGCAAACCAATTTTACGTATTATACCACATTGATTTCAAAAAATATAGGCAGAATTATGAATAAACCCAGGTAATTTCCCAGGACAGCTGCTATTTTTCAGCAAAAAAAGCCTGAATCTCCTGCCGGGAGGCCTGAACCCGGCCCTGCTGGAACATGGGCTTTCCGCCGCCCCGGCCGTTCAGCGCCCCGGTCATCTCCCGGCACAGGTCCCGAAGGTCCCCGTCTCTTGCTCCCAGGCAGAAGCTGTAGCCTGCCCCGTCCGTGCCGGAAAACACAGCCGCTGTGCCGCCGCAAACCGCCGCCAGCTTATCCGTCAGCTCCCGGACTCCGTTGCTGTCTAGGCCCTCTTCAAAGTGGAGCACGTTCCCGGCCCCGGCATAGCCCTGGGCAATGGAATCAAAGATTCGCTTTTGCAGGCTGACGCCCCGGTACTTTTCCTCTGCCAGCAGCTCATTCATCCGCCGGGCAGCGGCCCCGGTCTCCATGGGCTTGGCAGAGAACGCCTGCGACACCTGGCGATTCTGCTCGTAGGCACCGTTGAGGATTTCCAGTGCCCGCTTGCCGCAGGCCATTTCGATTCGGGTGCCGCCCCGGAAGCTCACCGCAGAAAAGAGCTTGATAAGGCCGATGGACCCGGTGGCATTGACGTGGGTGCCGCAGCAGGCACAGGTATCATAGCCCGGAATCTCCACGATCCGCACAGGCCAGGGAAGGGCCCGCTTGGTGCGATAGGCAACCGTGGGCAGCTCTTCGGGGCTGGGAATCCAGATATGCAGGGGGATATTCTGATAGACGGCCTCATTGGCCTCCGCCTCAATCTCGGGAAGCACCTCCGGGGGGATCACGGCATCAAAGTCGATGGTGGTCACATCTGCGCCCATATGGAAGCCGGTATTGTGGCAGCCGTATCTCCGATGGAGAATACCGGAAACGATGTGCTCACCGCTGTGCTGCTGCATCCGATAGAACCGAGGGCCATAATCGATGGTGCCATCCACTTCCCGGCCCGGAGTCAAAGGCTTTTCGCAGAAGTGGACAATGCGGTCCCCTTCCTCCTGGGTATCCAGCACCCGAACGCCGTCCAGGATGCCGGTATCTCCCGCCTGTCCGCCGCCCTCGGGATAGAAAGCGGTCTGGTCCAGGACCACGGCAAAGCCCTTTTTCGTCTCCTCACAGCTGAGCACCTGGGCCGTAAACCGGGCCAAAGTGCTGTCTTCATAATATAATTTCCGTGTTTCCATAGAGACACTCCTCTTTTTGTCATAAATTTGATTATAACACAGCTACCCCCTGTTTGCAATCACGGTGTTCTGCATCCAAAGTGCCCTGGGAACAGACGGAAAAAGAAATCGGGAAGCCCAGATACCGGGCTTCCCGAAGGTTTCCATATTTCATTGTATTCCCGGATATTCTCAGGACTTGCGGGTAAACTTCTCTCTGCACTTGGGGCAGGTAATGGAGATCTTGCCCTTGCCCCGGGGGACACGGACGGTCTGATGGCACTTAGGGCACTCGAAATACCGATGCTGCCGGTCCTTGCACCGCTCGAAGAACTGCAAGAACTTCCGATTTTCCTGATACCGCTTATAGGTATTGCGGGACATCACCCGGCAAATAGCCCAGATCATCAGGCCGTAGGACAGCAGCAGGAAGATAATATTGAAGGGGTAACGCCGGATGAGGGAAGCAAGGATGCTTGCCACCAGACCGCCGCAAAGGATCACCATGCTCAGGCGGTCTGTACCATATCGCCCATACATGAACTTGCGCATACCCTGATTGACCGAAGACATAACCTGATGAAGCCAGCCAGTAAAACCATTCATAGAGAAATCACCTTGTACTAAAATGCTAGACTTATTATATTGCAAAACCCATAGATTGCAACCCATTTACGCCAAAATTCACGAAATGTTTAAGATTCTTTTAATTAGCGTTCTGGGGTGGATTCCCCTTTGCTTATCCTTCAAAATATGGTATACTTAACTATAACAAGTCGAAATTGCAGAAAGGAGTTGCTGTCATGAATGCAGAAACCCCGAAGAAAAGACGACCTGAATTCTTTTTATTATGTATTGCGCTGATAGCGCTGATCACCTTGATTCTGATGACACTGCTGTGTCTTCCCTATTTCGACCTGCCCCGGCGGGTCCCGGCTCCCACCAAGGCCCCTACGGAGGTCTACACCGAACCCACCACAGAGCCTGCCACCGAACCCACGGAGGAGCCCACTATTCCCCCGGACCCCAACCCCTACGGGCGGACGGATTTTCAGTATGACCGGAACAACTATCTGCGTCTGGCACGCGGGGAAAGCTACCCCGGCGTGGATGTGTCTGCATTCCAGGGGAAGATCGACTGGAAGCGGGTTCAGGAATCCGGCATCCGCTTTGCCATGATTCGGCTGGGCTATCGGGGCTACGGGCAGAAAGGCACGCTGGTAGCCGACGAATTTGTGGAGGCCAACTTGAAGGGAGCCAAGGAAGCCGGGCTGTCTCTGGGCGCCTACTTCTTCTCTCAGGCCACCTCCATTGAGGAAGTGGACCAGGAGATCAACTTCATGCTGGAAATTCTGGGGGACACCAAGCTGGAAATGCCCATTGTCTTCGACTGGGAATACATCAGCGACACCGCCCGGACTGCCAACATGGACCGCCGGACCCTCACCGACTGCGCCCTTCATTTCTGTCAGGTGATGGAAGAAAAGGGATACCATCCCATGGTCTATTTCAACTGGAACCAGGCCAGCAGGCTGATGCACTTAAACGAGCTGGAGGAATATCCCTTCTGGCTGGCCCTCTACTCCGACCGCATGAACTACCCCTACAAGGTAGAGATGTGGCAGTACACCTCCTCGGGCCGGGTCCCCGGCATCCAGGGAGACGTGGACATCAACGTCTATATGCCCTAGCCCGCAAGGCGGGCGGCTAATGCGTGCACAGTGCGGTGCT
>JAHHRT010000055.1 GCA_020025615.1 Oscillospiraceae bacterium
ACACCAGATGTGCGCCCTTCTTGGTCTTGATCAGCTGCAGAGCGGGACGGACGGTGTCAGCGGTGGAGTAGGTAGCGCCGCCCAGCAGAGCGTCAGCGTAGCCCATCTTCACCAGCATGGTGCCGAAGTAGTTGCCCTTGGACAGAGCATCGCGGCACTGCTCAGCGGTCATCTTGCCCTTGCGGAGCTCGACCATCTTCTCGACCATGGCGTCCATACCCTCATAGGCAGCGGGGTCCAGGATCTCAACACCCTCAATATTGAAGCCGCCCTTGGCAGCGTTTGCCTTGACCTCTTCGACGTTGCCCACCAGGATGGGGGTCAGGAAGCCGTCAGCCTTCAGGCGAGCGGTAGCTTCCAGGATACGGGCGTCGTGGCCCTCGGTGAAAATGATTTTTCTGGGATTCTGCTTCAGCTTTTCGATCATATCATTGAACATTGGAATCAGTCCTCCATATTTCGGGCAGATGCCCGTATTTTTACCTCTTAATTATATCGCAGATTCCAACCAGGCGCAAGCACTATTTTCCCAGCAAAGGAAATTACACCCATGGCGGGATTCCGGCGGCGGAATTCGCTTTTTGTTGATTTTGATGAAAAAGTTTTGAAAAACTCTGGATTCGCTATTGCTTTTTGTGCGAAATTCCTTTATAATGAGGACAAACTATGGTGAGGTGATAGACTTTGGGCGAATTGTTCGCAGTGCTCTCCGGTAAGGGCGGTACAGGTAAAACCTCCGTCTGCGCTGGCGTGGCTGTGGCCCTGGCAGCGGACGGTCGAAAGGTGCTCTGCATTGACTGTGATGTGGGGCTCAGAAACCTGGACATCTCTCTGGGAATGTCCGATTCCGGCGGCCTTTCCTTCCTGGATGTGTCGGAAGGAGGCTATTCCCTCTCGGACGCTGCACACCACCCCCAGTACCCCAATCTCCATTTCCTCACGGCACCGATGAATCGCCCGGTGGAGGAAATTGACCCGGTGCGATTTGAGAAGATGCTCCGGGATGCCCGTACACAGTATGATTATATCTTCCTGGATGCGCCCGCTGGCGTGGATGCCGGCTTCCGCCTGGTGACTGCCAGCGCAGACCGAATCCTGCTGGTCACCGGCCCAGGCCCTGCCGCCGTCCGGGACGCCGCAAGAGTGGGAGACCTGTTGGAAATCGACGGGAAGAAGGACGTTCGGCTGGTGGTCAACCGAATCAGCCGCGCCATGCTCTCCGCTGTCGGCATGACCATTGACGATGTGATGGATACCGCCGGGCTGCCCCTCATGGGTGTGGTGATGGAGGACCCCAATGTCTCCATGGCTGCTGCCTTCGGTCGCCCTCTGTACCTTTACGCCAAACGCAGCGATGCGGCCCGGGCGTTCTCCCGGATCGCTGCGCGAATCCAGGGTTATGTAAAACCCATTAAACTACGATAATGAACCCTGAACATAGATTATGAAGGAGTGATTGCTGTGAATATTGCATTTTTGGCACACGACAAGAAAAAGGAATTGATGGTTCAGTTCTGCACCGCTTACAAGAGTGTTCTCATTAAACACAATCTGTTTGCCACGGCAACGACCGGACGCCTGATTGCAGACAATACCGGCCTTCCCATCACCCTGCTTCTGTCCCATAAGCAGGGCGGTCACCAGCAGATCAACGCCCGAATCGCCTATAACGAAATCGACCTGGTGCTGCTGTTTACCGACCCCAATACCAAGGAGCCTTGGGACGACAGCCAGATGATCGAGACCATCCGGCACTGCGACAAGCACAATGTCCCCATCGCCACCAACCTTGCCAGCGCAGAAATGCTCATTATGGGCCTGCAGCGGGGCGACCTCGACTGGCGTGAGATGCTTCGCACCAAGCCCAAGTTCTAAACAAAAACAGAATCCAGAAGCCCTTCGGGGCCGGAAGCTGCCCGGAAACGTGGGACAGCTGACAGAACATATGAAATTTTCCGCCGGACCCCGGCGGAAAAATTCGCAATCGGAAAGGAAAGAGAATCATGGAAATCATCAAGCCCCGGACCCTGTCCGGCTTTATGGAGCTGCTGCCTGATAAGCAGATCCGTTTCGAGAAAATGGTGGAGATTTTGAGAACCACCTATGCCTCCTACGGCTTCGCCCCCCTGGACACCCCCGCCATCGAGGATGCACAGATTTTGCTGGCAAAGGGCGGCGGCGAGACCGAAAAGCAGATTTACCGCTTCCAGAAGGGCGACAGCGACCTGGCCCTGCGGTTTGACCTCACCGTGCCCCTGGCAAAGTATGTGGCCCTCCACTGCAATGACCTGGCCTTCCCCTTCCGTCGGTTCCAGATCAGCAAGGTCTACCGGGGCGAGCGTGCCCAGAGAGGCCGCTTCCGTGAGTTCTACCAGGCAGACATCGACATCATCGGTGACGGCAAGCTGGATATCCTCAACGAGGCAGAGATTCCTGCCATCATCTATAAGGTCTTCCGGGGCTTCGGCCTGACCCGTTTCCAGATTCGGGTGAACAACCGGAAGATTCTCAACGGCTTCTACGATCTGCTGGGCCTCTCTGAAAAGAGCGGCGATATTATGCGCACCGTGGACAAGCTGGATAAGATCGGCCCGGACAAGGTGAAGGAAATCCTGCTGGAGGACTGCGGCCTCACCCAGGAGCAGGCCGACGAGATTCTGCGCTTCATCGCCATTCGGGGCACCAATGCCCAGGTGCTGGAAGCCCTGGAAGGCTATGCCGGAAAGAACGAGACCTTTGATACCGGCCTTGCCGAGCTGAAGGCCGTGACCAAGAACCTCAGCGCCTTTGGCGTGCCCGAGGAGAACTTTGCAGTGGATCTCACCATTGCAAGAGGTCTGGACTACTACACCGGCACCGTTTACGAGACCACCCTTCTGGACCATCCCGAGATTGGCTCCGTCTGCTCCGGCGGTCGTTACGATAACCTGGCTGGTTACTACATTGAAAAGCAGCTTCCCGGCGTGGGCATTTCCATCGGCCTGACCCGGCTGTTCTACGTGCTGGACGAGCAGGGGCTTCTGAATCCCCAGCTGCCCAGTGCACCTGCGGATGCCCTGGTGCTGCCCATGACTGAGGACCCCGCCCCCGCCATTGCCCTGGCAGAGACCCTTCGCGGTGCAGGCCTGCGGGTTCAGCTCTATTGCGAGCAGAAGAAGTTCAAGCAGAAGATGGCCTATGCCAACAAGCTGGGCGTTCCCTTTGCGGTGCTTCTGGGCGAGGACGAGATTGCCGAGGGCATGTGCTCTGTGAAGGATATGCGTCTGGGCCAGCAGGTGAAGCTCACCGCCCAGGAGGCAGCTGAGCACATCCGTACTGCTCTGAGCCAGGAAAACGGCGCCATTATTCTGGAAAAGTAAAGTTTTTTCAAATCCTCTATGGAATTTGAAACCTGCGGCGGCATATTTCCGGGGCTGGAAATATGCCGCCGCTTTATAGGAGTTTTTTCATATGTGCAATACCATTGATACCGAGAAGAGAAAGACCCAGCTCTGGCGCTCCCTTCTCTATACCTTCCTTCTGGGCCTGGCGGCCCATGGGATGCAGTTCCTTATGGTTACGCCCTCCCACGACTATCTCTTCTCCTTCTTTGAGCGGGAAGGGGAGTATGTGAACGCCATGGAGCTGGGCCGCTACCTCCAGCCCGTCTATCGGGCTGTGACCGGGACGGCGGCAGCTGCTCCCTGGGCCATCGGCTTGCAGAGCCTGCTTTGGATTGCGCTGGCAGTCTACGGCACAGCGGTGATGTTCGGCTTCCACAGCAGATTGCAGATTTTCCTGCTGGCTGGCGTCATGGTCACCAACCAGGCAGTGTTTGCCACTGCCGGAACCTACCTGACCTACTTAGGACCTTTCAGCTTCGCATTGATGCTGGCGGTGTTTGCGGCCCTTTTCTGGAAGAAGTTCATTGCAACCAGAAAGCTTTCCGATTTTGCCGTGGCGGCGGTGCTGGTGGCGGCTTCTGCCGGGCTTTATCAGTGCTACCTGTTTGTGACGGTGACCTGGATTCTCCTGGATTCGGTTCGGGCCATGTTCCTGGGGAAGGACTGGAAAAAGACGGTCCTTGCCGGACTGATGGGCGTTGCCATTATCCTGGTGGGCGTGGGAATCTACTTCGCCCTGCTGTATCCCGCCTGCGCTGTGACGGGAATCGCCCTGAAACAGGACGACTACAACAGCGTTTCCAACCTCTGGGAAAACGGCACCCCGATTTTGAGCCGGGTGCTGGCCTGCTATAAAATCTTTGTGCTGGGCTTTACCCTGGGCTTTGCCACGGTATATCCCACCCCGGTGATGCTGGCGGTGCATCTGGTGCTGGGTATCCTCAGTCTCATCTTTCTCATTCGTCTGTGGAAAAAACAGTCCCTGGGTCCCGTGGAGACGGTGCTGGCTCTGGTGCTGGCTGTGCTCCTGCCGGTTGCCACCCTGGGAATCAGCATCCTGAACGGCGAGGTCCATGACCTGATGAAATTTGCCCTCTGCGGGATCTATCTCATTCCCTTGATGTTCCTGGGAGAAAAGAAGGGGATGCAGAAGGCTGCGGCCCTGATGTTGGGAATCGTGATTTTCAGCAATGTCCAGACGGCAAACCTGCTGTACACGGAAAAGCAGATGGAGTACGATGCAACCCTGTCCCTGATGACCGATGTTGCTTCCCGCATTGAGCAGCAGGAGGGCTATGAGCCCGGGGTCACCCCTGTGGCGTTCATCGGCTACCCCCAGGACGGTATGGTGCCCCTGCCCTATAAGGAAAAGCTCAGCAAAATCACTGGTGCCCACGAATCGTCCCCCATTACCCATCCCACCAAATACGACTACTACTTCCGCAATATTCTGGAAAAGCCCCTGAATCGGGTGCCTGAGGAAGAGCCTCAGATTCCCGGTATGGAGAACCTTCCCCAGTACCCCCGGAAGGGCAGCGTCCAGATGCTGGACGGCGTTGTGGTGGTAAAGTTCTGCAAGTAAAAGAGTATAAAAGTATCCGGAGGAACCACGGCGCAGGCCGCAGTTCCTCCGGATATTGTTTTATGGAATTTATTCTGCCGCAGTTACTTTTGCAGCCCTGCGCAGGCGATGCAGGGCAATCTGGAACAGAATCCACTGGCAGATAAAGGTGACTGCCCAGGAAAGAATGTAGGAAGCGTAGAGACAGTCAGGGGTGTGGTACTGGGGAATCTGGAACACGGTGTAGATCCAAAGGATTCGCAGAACACAGACACCCAGAATGGAAACCAGCATGGGAAGCAGAGACTTGCCCAGGCCCCGCAGTGCGCCGGTGACCACGTCCATCAGGCCGCAGAGGAAGTAGGGAACGCAGATCCAGAGCATCCGCAGCTCGCCGTAGGCAATGGCTTCGGCGGAATCGGTGATGTAGAAGCCCAGAAGCTGTTGGGCAAAGAGGTAGGCAAGGCCGCCCATGGTAATGCCCAATACAGTTACAAGGGCAAGGCAGATGCCCATGGTTTTGCGGATTCGGTCAAACCGATGGGCACCCAGATTCTGGCCCACATAGTTGACGGTTGCCTGACTGACGGCGTTCATAGAGGTATAGACAAAGCCCTCAATGTTGGCGGAGGCGCCGTTTCCGGCAATCAAAGCACTGTTTCCAAAGGAATTGACAGCGGACTGGATGATGACGTTGGAGATGGAGAACATACAGCCCTGAATACCGGCGGGAAGGCCGATGCAGATCATTTTCCGCAGAGGTGCCCAATAGATGCGGGACTCCTTGGGGATGAAGCGGCAGGCATCGGGACGGCGCATCAGCTCCCGAAGCACCAGCACAGCGGATACACCCTGGGAGATAATGGTAGCCAGGGCAACGCCGGCTACATTCATGTGGAACAGCACCACAAACACCAGGTTGAGAATCACGTTGAGCACACCGGCAACGGTGAGGTAGATGAGCGAGCTTTTGGTATCTCCGGCGGCTCTGAGAATCGAGGCACCGAAGTTATAAAGCAGGGTAAAGGTCATACCGGCAAAATAGACGCGCATATAGGTGCTGGACAAAGGAAGCACATCGTCAGGGGTCTTCATCCAAACCAGCAGAGGCCGGGCCAGGGACACGCCGATCACAGTGAGCAGAATACCGCTGAGAACGGCAACGGGAATGGCGGTATGGATGGTGCGGTGAAGCGCCTTATCCTGATGGCTTCCGATGGCGTGGGCGACGCAGACGCCGGCACCGATGGAAAGGCCTACAAACAGGTTGATAATCAGGTTGGTGATGGCACCGGTGGAACTGACGGCACCTACGCTGATACTGCCGCAGAACTGGCCCACCACCATGAGGTCAGCCGCATTAAAGAGAAGCTGCAGCACACTGGACAGAACGATGGGGATGGTATACAGGATAATGCCGGAGAGCATGGGACCGTGAACCAGATCCATACTTCGGGACTTCATGAAAAACACCTCACAAATTTTTATAGTTAGATCATTATAAACCCAATTTTGAAAAGTGCAAGGGGGAAAGCGGTATTTTAGGGGAAAAAGGAAAACTTGGAACAATGGTCCGCCGGTGCGGGAAAAAACAGGCGGCGTGTATCCCGGAACAGTCCGTTTTCGGTGTGGGAAGTCCGGCTTGCAGCAACCCCAATCAGAGGAAAAACGACGCCGGTTTCCCAGGTGCCCGGGGCGGGAAAGGGGAGCGCCGATGCCGGTGCTCCGACGCTTCGACAGATTTCCCCAGGGTTCGACCGGTATTGATGCAAACAGCGGTATGGATTCCGGACCGGATTTGGGGAATTGTACCGAACTATGGGAAAATTCTGTAAATTTTAGGGACAGCCGTTGCTAATTTTTACGGGATGTGATATGATGAAAAAGATTGGATATCCTCGGAAAGACGGGGGAAACCCACGAAATCCAGGTTATGACGACGATATAAAGCGGGCCAGCGGCCCACACAACAAGGAGAGATCAAATATTATGAAGAGAACGAACCAAGCCCCCGGGCAGGCAGTGGCGGCACCGCCTAAAAAAGGACGGTTCTGGAAGGTTCTGGCAAAGATTATCCGTCGGTTCTTCCTGATCCTGTTCGCACTCATCATTATGGTGGTCAGCGGTCTTGCGCTGGTGATGAATGTGATTTTCCACGGTCCGTCTCCTGCGGCAAGAGCAGTGCTCACCATGTCCCTGCTGGAGCCCAGTGCTACCAAATGGATTCCCGGCCTCTTCTTGGAGGATGCCCAGATTCAGGAAATCCTGGCAGAGGTCAATGCGGAGCTTCCCGATGATGTGACCGACACTTCTTCTGTGGTCATCGAGAAGGGCGATGCTTCCGGCGCACAGGACCGGGAATGGGCGAAGTACCCCGACGGCATCCGCTTTGAGGAAGTGAAGGGCGATACCTATAACGCCCACGTGATGATCGTTCGGGACCCCTCTCGGGTCTATCTGGGAACCTCCAACGGCGGCAAGTTCAGCCGCAACGTTCCCGGCAAGCGAATCAATGAGGCCATGGAAGCAGAGGGCGCTGTGGCGGCCGTCAATGCCGGTGCTTTCTTCGATGACGGTACGGCAAGCCCCAGCGTCGGTTCTACCCCCGAGGGCCTGGTGTACTCCAACGGTGCCTGCGTCTGGAAGACCGGTGCACCCCCGAATACCCCCAAGGGCATCGTGAAGGGCTTCGCCGGCTTCAATCAGGACAACATTCTGGTGGTTCACAAGGAAAATATCTCCGAGGCACAGGCCCAGGAGCTGAACATCCGGGATGGCTGCTGCTTCGGCCCTGTTCTCATTATGAACGGCGAGGTCAACATGGAAGCTTACAATAAGAAGTCCGGCTGGAACCCCCGGACTGCCATCGGTCAGAGAGCCGACGGTGCCGTGATCTTTGTGTGTATCGACGGCCGCCAGGCCAGCTCCCCCGGCGGTGAGTACGGCGATGTCATTGACATTATGCAGGAGTTCGGCGCAGTGAACGCCTGTAATATGGACGGCGGCTCCTCCTCTGTGATGATGTACCGGGATGTAAACGGTCAGTACGGCGACGCAGGTGAGGTGCGGATGATGAACAGCTACTCTCTGCTGCAGTCTGAGCCGCGGCGGATGCCGGACTACTGGATGGTTCGGCCTCAGAAGGAGGGTTAAGGGATGTACCAGGGAAAATTTGCAAACAAAAACAAGGGCGGTCATACTGCGGAAAGACAGCAGCCCGAGACCCGGCACAATATGCCCCAGTACCAGGACGAGCCCCAGTATCAGGAGTATTCGGCACCCCGGCGGCCCGCACCTCAGCAGGCCCGGCGGCCCATGCCTCAGCAGAACCAGCGCCCGATGCCCCAGCAGCCCCGGCGGCCCATGCCCCAGCAGGCAGCACCTGTGATTCAGGAGGCCCCCCGGAAGAAGTCCCATGTGGGCGGCCTGGTGTTCTATACCATCTTCTTCCTGTTTGTGTTTGTCTTCTACACCTGTGTGTTCTTCGGACTGCAAAGCCTGCAGGAATGGCTGGTCCGCTATGAGGCGGCACAGCCCACCCGGAAGAGCCAAGAGGTCTTCCAGCAGTACTTTGAGCACCCCAACTGGGGCCTGCTCTATGACAATGCAGGCATTGAACAGTCTACATATGAGGGAAAAGCTGCCTTTGTGTCCTACATGGAGCAGCGGGTAGGGGATACGCCCCTCACCTTCCTGGAGACCTCCGCAGGTCTTTCCAAGGATAAGAAGTACATTGTCCGGCTGGGCAATGAAAAAATCGCATCCTTTACCCTGACGGACCGGAACCAGGCCGAGGAGGTCACCGACATCCCGGATTGGCAGCTTGGGGAGATCGAGCTGTTCTACCAGTGCACGGAGACCTACTGGGTGGAGACCCTGGAAGGCTATACCACACTGGTCAACGGTGTGGCGCTGGACGAGACTGCCAACATTCGGGTCGGCACCAACAAGGCCGGGCAATATCTGCCCGAGGGCGTCAATCCCCCCACGACCTACACCCAGGAGGTCAGCGGCCTCATGGCAAAGCCTGACGTGAAGGTTACCGACCAGTCCGGCAAGGCTGTGGAAGTCCAGTACGACGAGACGGACCACACCTTCCGGGTGCCCGCACTGGCCAAGGAGGAAATCCCCCAGGCTGAGAAGGAAACCGCACTGGAAGCCATTAAGACCTATGCGGTGTATATGTCCTCCAAGGGCGGCGGAGACGAAAAGCTTGCAAAGTACTTTAAGCGGGGAACTCCCCTGCACAAGACCATCACCGGAATGGAGCGTACCTGGAACCAGTCCTTCAAGGACTATGAGTTCACCGATGAGACAGTCACCGACTACGTCCGCTACAATGAGGACCTGTTCTCTGCCCGGGTCAAGGTGACATTGCACCTGAACCGAAAGGACGGAACCGAAAAGGTCACGGATGTGGACCAGAGTATGTTCTTCACCCGGGAGAGCGGCAGCTGGAAGTGCTACGACATGACCGCTGTGAACGTGATGGAGCCTGTGGAAAAGGTACGGATTACCTTCCGCAATGGCGGCACGGTGCTGAGCACAGAGCTGTATGATACCGGGGTCAACCAGATCCAGTGCCCCCAGGTTTCTGCCCCCGAGGGCAAGACCTTCTCCGGCTGGGTGATGGAAGAGGTCAAGGACAACGGCGACCGGGTCATGCGCGTGATGCTGACCCCCGACGAAAGCGGCCTGGCTGCGGCTCCTGCCGATGGCCTGCAGCCCATGAACCTCTCCCCGCTGTTTGAGTAATGAACTGAGAAGCCAGAAATAAAGTCCCCCGAAAGCAGACGGCAATTGCCAATCTGCTTTCGGGGGTATTTCTATGCTAAGACCGCAAATTAAGGAGCCGCCGCCCAGGAGGTCGGCGGGGTACAGTCCACCGGACTGTCCCATTTAGATGGGTTCGAGTTCGTTCACGGCGCGAAA
>JAHHRT010000056.1 GCA_020025615.1 Oscillospiraceae bacterium
CGAGTCCTGTTGCCCGCTGGGCGATGCTTTTTGCATCGACCCTTTTATTGGTGCGGGTAGTGGACTCGAACCCAACTAAATGGGACAGTCCGGTGGACTGTCCCTCCCGGGCGGCTCGACGACCGGGACTCCTTAATTCCCTCGAGTCCTGTTGCCCGCTGGGCGATACTGCCGCATCCTTCTTTTTTACGAAAATCAGTAAATCCAAACTTCAAAAAGCGCCGCTGAAATCAGGGAAATCCCCGATTTCAGCGGCGTTTCTCTTACGTAAATCCTTCTGATGATGGGGCAAAGCCATCAGTTTTTGTGCGCTTCTGCCTTTTCCTCCGGATTCGGCAGAGCGGTCATACTGTGCAGGCTGATTCCAAGGGTAGACAGATTGTGCAGGGTTGCTGATGCGGCGGGTGCGAGAACACCCACAACGCCCAGTGCAATCAGCATACTGTTGAAGCCCAGAACAAACCGATAGTTCGCCCGGATGCGCTTCATCATTTCCTTGGAAATCTGACGCAAACGAACCAGTTCCCAGAGGTTTTCCCCGGAAATGGTAATATCTGCAATTTCCTGTGCAATAGCGGCGCCATCGCTGATGGCGATTCCCACATCGGCCTCGGAAAGGGCCGGGGAGTCGTTGATGCCGTCGCCCACCATAATGACCGTGTGCCCGGCTTTGCGAAGCTCCGCCACATAGTTTGCCTTATCCTCCGGCAGGACCTCCGCGTCGAACTCATCTACACCCACCTGCTGGGCAATGACCGCCGCCGTGCGCTGGCTGTCGCCGGTGAGCATGACGGTTTTCTCAATGCCCATTCTGCGCAGCGTCCGCAGAACCGCAGAGGCCTCTTCCCGCAGGGGGTCCACAATGCAGATAACCGCCGCCAGCGTGTGGTTGATTGTCAGGTACAGATGGGAATATTCTGCCGGGAGCGAATCGAATTTCTCCTGCTCCTCCTGGGGAATCACGCACTTTTCGTCCTCAAATACAAAGTGGGCACTGCCAATCATCACGCAGGCATCCCCCACCTTGCTCACAATGCCGTGGGCAACGATGTATTCCACCTTGGAGTGATATTCCTCGTGCTTGAGGTCCCGCTGTCTTGCCTCTTCCACCACGGCATTGGCCATAGAATGGGGGAAGTGCTCCTCCAGGCAGGCCGCCAGCCGCAGCATTTCCGCTTCCTCATATCCGCAGAAGGGAATCACCCGGGCCACCTTGGGGCAGGCATGTGTCAGAGTGCCGGTCTTATCAAAGACAATGGTATCCGCATGGGCAACGGACTCCAGGAACTTGCCGCCCTTCACGGTAATGTGCTCTTTTCCGGCCTCCCGCATAGCAGACAGAACGGTTAAGGGCATTGCCAGCTTCAGGGCGCAGGAGAAGTCCACCATCAGCACCGACAGAGCCCGGACCACATTGCGGGTGATCAGGAAGCTGAGTATGCTGCCTGCAAAGGTGTAGGGCACCAGCTTGTCCGCCAGATTGGATGCCTTGCTTTCGGACGCGGATTTCATCTGCTCCGACTGTTCAATCATGGTGATAATCTGGTCGTAGCGGCTCTGGCCCGAGGCCTGCTTCACCTCAATGACACATTCGCCCTCTTCCACGATGGTTCCGGCATAGACGGGGCTGTCCAGACGCTTGGGAATGGGCACGGATTCTCCGGTCAGGGAAGACTGGTTGACCATGGCCTCGCCATCCACCACCACGCCGTCCACGGGAATCGCGCCGCCCACACGCACAACCACCTGATCTCCGGGCTGAACCTGTGCAATGGGAACCAGGACCTCGCCGTCAGGCGTGCGAAGCCACACTCTGTCCACATTCAGGGACATACACTGGGCCAAATCCTGAATGGACTTCTTTCTGGTCCACTCCTCCAGCAGCTCGCCCAGCTCCAGCAGGAACATCACCGATCCGGCAGTGGGGAAATCCCTGCGGATCAGGGACACGCCAATGGAAATGGCGTCCAGCAGCTCAACCTTCATTTTCCAGTGGAACAGGCAGTGCAGGCCCCGCCCCACAAAGGGAATTGCGTGCCACAAAACTCTGACAATCTGCAAAGGGGCCGGCAGAAACAGGGTGCTGACTGCCTTGGTAACAACCTTGCCCACCAGCTTTTCCTGAAATTCCCGATTTAACTCCCGGGTGCTGTGGGCAGGCAGGGTAATGCTCTGTTCCGCCCGCTCCCAGGAAAAGGCCCGAACCGCATCCAGAATGTTCTTCCGATCTCCCCGGTACTGGACCACAATGCACATGGTGCGTTCGTGTACCGTTACCTGGGTAACACCGGCGGTTTTCTGAAACCAGGCTTCCAGCAGATCCGCCTGTTTCAGGCTCATCCGCTTTTGAACAAAGCGAAAGCGGATGCGTCCTCGGCTTTCATGTTCAATGATTGCGTTCATATCATTCCTCCATAGCAAAAGGAGCCGCGAATGCGACTCCTTCCACTGCCTGTCATTTTATTCTTCTTCACAGTTGCAGTCGCAAACCTGTGCGGCCTCATTTTCTGCCGCTTCTTTTGCAGCGCGCTCTTCATTCAGGTCCTTTGCGGAAGCCAGGATGTCGCCGGCATTTTCCTGAACGGTGTTCACGGTCTCCATGACGGAATCCTTCATCCGCAGACCGGCAGCGGTCACATGGGTGTAGACCTTCTTAGCGTCCTTGCTGGTCAGCAGCTTAATGCCCACAGAACCAAATAAAGTACCGCCTACAAAGCAAGCCAGTTTCGTGTATTTATGCATAGCAAATCTTCCTTTCTGTGCTTATGGAATTCTATTTATTTACTTATGGTTGTATCCGGTAATCATCACCATAATCATGCAAATTACGGCGCCCCAGGCCCAAAAACGATGCTGTTTCATGGAAAATCCTCCTTTTGGATTCAGATCATTCACGGTAAACCACTATTTCTTAATCTCTGACATTATATCACAGGAATCCTCGATTTGTCCACATTGACTGTGTCGAAAAAGGATGAATTTTATAAAAATATTTTGTATGTCTCAGCCTGTGCCCGGGATAGTGTCCGTTCCGTCTGCGCATACTGCGAAATAGAATCGGTATGGTCAGGAGGGCTTATATGAAAAAATCCGTGATACTGTGGCAGCTCGCCGGGTTTCTGTTTACGTCGGTGCTGGGCTCGCTGCTCCATTTTGTTTTCGATTGGAGCCGCCAAAGCACAATCGTCGCCCTGTTTGCCCCGGTGAACGAGTCCACCTGGGAGCACATGAAGCTGATGTTCTTTCCCATGTTTCTGTTTGCACTGGCAGAAAACCGCCGGATGGGCGCAGAATTCTGTACGTTCTGGTGCGTAAAGCTGAAAGGAATTCTCATCGGACTTCTGCTGATCCCGGTGATCTACTATACCTATACCGGGATTCTCGGAACCTCCGCCGAGTGGTTCAATATTTTGAGTTTCTTTCTGGCAGCCGGGGCGGCCTATCTCTGGGAGACCAGACAGCTCACCCAGGGTGTCCCCTGTTCCCTGTCCCCAGCGCTGTCCCTGCTGGTCATATTCGGGATCGGGATTGCGTTTATGGTGCTGACCTTCTACCCGCCTCACATTCCCCTGTTCCGGGATTCCCCCACCGGGACCTACGGATTGGGGCAATAACGATCATTTGAGTACTGTAAAGCGGGAGAAGCTGCGTTGATTCGCAGTTTCTCCCGCTGTTATTTTATGCTCTGTCCGGGAACCGGCACCGAACCCATTGCACCGCACACCCCGCTGCCGCCACTGCGGCGCAGAACAGCACCGCCCCGGCTGCGCAAAGCAGCGGGCTTCCAAAGCCGGAAAGACTTGTGCGCATCCAGTCACACAGCAGCGGCTGGAGCAGGTAGATTGCCATGCTGTACCTGCCAATCTGGCTCAGCACGCACCACCTGCGGGAGGTAAAGGCCAGGACCGCACCCCCCACCACCAGTGCTCCCCCGTACTGGAACAACCGAGCCAGTGAAGCCGAAACATCCCCGCCATAGGGACGAGAGCCATAGAACCGGCTGCCCGGAATCCCAGGCAGTCCGGCAAGCAGTGCCAGAACGCCAAGGGCCGCCGCCAGCAGGAGCCATCGGGAAATTTTCTTCCCGGCAAGCCCCGGGAGCCTGTACAGTCCCAACAAGAAAAAGGGCAGAAACACCAGAATCCGGGACAGGCTCAGGTAGTAGCCCACGGTCCGGTCAAAGCCCACTGCATAGCCTAGAAGAAAGGCCCCGGCGATGACCCACCACCGCCGATTCTCCGGCACCGCTGCAAAGATGGGGACGGACAGCCGCCACACCACCAGCGCCATTACATACCACAGAATCCACCAGGGCGTGGTGAACTGTAGGGGTTTGCGGTAGTAAATGCAGAAAACCGTCTGGAATACCAGGTAGGGCACCACAAGTTTTGTGAGGATCTTTCCGTAATTCGGATGCCGGGTGCACCGGGTCAGATAGCCGGAAACGAACACAAACAGCGGCATATGGAACAGATAGATCCCCCGATAAAGCAGGGACCCGCCCCCGCCGGGCATCCGTTCCAGCAGGTGCCCAAACACCACCAGCAGAATCAGCTCTCCCTTGAGATTGTCCCAGAATGGGGTGCGCTCCGGGATTCTTTGCCCGGTCTGGGACACGCTTACCGCTTCTCCCACTTCTGAAGCTCCCGATAGGCCGCTTCAATGGTCTCCACCGTGGCCTCCTGCCCGCCGGACAGCAGCATTTCCGCCTGCATCCGGGCCTGCATGGCGGGAATGTTCATCAGCTCCGGCATGGGCATCCGATCCCGCAGCTGCTTTAACCGAATCAAGGCCCCCATGACCTGCTGCTCCTGCTGAAGCTCCTGATAGAGTGCCGTCAAAGTCCAGCTCTGGTTTGTGGGGGTTACCATAGCCTTGAGGGGCTGCCGGGGCAGCTTCACCTGACGAATGGCTTTCAGCACCTGGTCCAGCTCCTCCTGGGCAATGTTGTGAAAAAGAATCAGGGGCAGCTCCAGAGTCTCTCCCCCGCTTTCCGGCAGCGGGCCGCTGCATACATCCCCCACGGTCTTTTCCAGCAGCTCCCCGCCTACCCGGCGGATTTCCAGCGGGGCCAGCGCCGCCGCCAATTCCTGATATTCTGAGCCGAAGCCCACCAGAAGCACTTGCTTTTGATTCATCGGTTCATCCGTCCTTCCTCCATTTTTTGTATTCATTGTATCTGGACGGAGGCGGTTTGTCAAATTCTCAGTTTTTGATAAAAAACTCTTTCATTTTGTTACAAATTCCTTTTGATTTCCTTAAATTATCAGTTTTTCCTTGCAATTTCTCCCCGGTAATGGTACTATGGCGCATATACCGTTTTCCGATCAAAATAACAGCCGAAGTTTTGCCGGCTTATGGGAGTTAATATGAAAGATCTACACTATGTCCTCGCGAATTTTTTCACCCACAAGGATTATCTGGTCCCTGCCAATGAGATTCCCGGGACCATCTTCACCCCGATGAGCTATGTCTTTGAGGCAGTGGTGCTGGCAATCATCGTTCTCTCGGCAGTCTATGTGGCAAGGCATAAAAAGCTGATCAAGCCTGTGTTCATCACCCAGTGGGTGGTGCTGCTGATCTGGGAGGCTGCCATCGTCAGCTTTGACAGTCTGGCAGGAAAGACACCGGGCTTCAACTTTCAGACCAGTCTTTCCCTGTATCCGTGCAGCATCTTTCTCTATGTCATGCCCTTCGCCATCTGGGGCCGGGGCATTTACAAACAGATTGCCTGCGGCTATGTGTTCACCCTGGGGCTTCTGGGCGGCGCGGTGAACTTCCTGCTGCCCGTTGCCCGGCTCACGGACTACTCCTGCCTGTCCTTTGCCGCTTTCCACACCTTTACCTTCCACGGCTCCATGATCTTCACCTTCCTGGTGATGATCCTCTCCGGCTACCACAGCTACGGCGGGATCACCCAGCTTCGGGAGCTTTTCTACCCCTGCATCCCCAGCCTGATCATGTCCGTTCCGGCGAATATTCTCAATTACTCTCCCCTGCACTCTGATTATATGTACTTCCGGGGAGACTTCTTCCTGCTGCAGCGGCTCTTCCACAACCCCGCCCCCATCGCTGTGACCATCACACTTTACGTTTTGTATATTCTCGTCCCCGCACTGTTCTATTTCCCCTCCTACTACCATAACCGCCAGCAGGCCCCGGAGGAGGATGCCTTCTCCTTTCCGGGACTGGACCTTATCTGGGATCAGTTTTCCTTGGAGGAACCAAATTTTCAGACGTTTTCCGGGGAGAACGTCTCCAACTCGTCACAGAAACAATAAACAAGGAAAAATAATAAGAATATCTTAAAATTGTTCACTATTGACAGTTACTCTCCTGCACCTTATAATGAAAGCATCCAAGATCATCTCAATGATATCCGTGTTCAAGGCACGTACTGGAAGAGAATGGAGGTACCACAATGAAACATAATTCTGTTGTTCGCAGAACTCTCTGCATCACCGGCAGTGCTGTTATGCTGGCCGGTCTTCTCAGCGGATACACCTTTAAGGATGCGTCCGTTCCCGCAGCGCCCGCTTACTCCGTAAGCCGCCCCAGCTCTGACAATATTACCGCAGGTGCTACCTGCGTTGTCACCGCCAGTTCCCTCAATATCCGCTCCGGCCCCGGTGAGTATTATGCAAACCGCGGCAGACTGACCAACGGCTACAGCGTCAAGATTCTGGAAGTGGACGGCAGATGGGGCCGCATGGAAGACGGCTGGATTTGCCTGGATTATGTCCGTATGACTTCCCAGGGTTCCGGCTCCGGCACCACCACCAACGACCCGTCCAAGATCCAGGCTGGTCAGACCGGCACGGTCACCGCTACTTCCCTCAATATCCGCTCCGGCCCCGGCACCAACTACAGCTCCCGGGGAAGCCTGACCAAGGGCTACAAGGTAAAAATCCTGGAAGTGAAGGACGGTTGGGGCCGCACCAATGACGGCTGGGTCAGCCTCAAGTACATCAGCGGTTCCGGCAGCTCCAGCAGCTTCTCCTCCGGTTCTACCGTTCAGGTAACTGCGGATTGGCTGAATGTCCGCCAGGGCGCAGGCACCGGCTATGCAAAGGTCAAGCACCTGACCCGCGGCGACAAGGTCACTCTGCTGGAAGTCAACGGCAATTGGGGCCGCTACAGCGATGGCTGGATCAGCCTGAACTACGTAAAGTATGTCTCCAGCGGTTCTACCACCACGAACAACTCCAAGATCTCCGAGGGTGACACCGTGAAGGTCACCGCCGATGCTCTGCGGATTCGCAAGGGTGCCGGCACCAACTATCCCGAGATCGGCGTTCTCTACGAGGGCCGTACTGTGAAGATCTTAGAGATCATCAACGGCTGGGGCCGCATTGAAAACGGCGGCTGGATCAGCCTCAACTATGTGAAGAACGCAAACGCTTCCTGGTAATCCAATGTAACACAAATTGGCCTGCTGCATCCGCAGCAGGCCGATTTCTATTTTCCCCAGAGAAGCTCGAAAGCAGCATCCATTCCATCTGGCAATGGATGCCTTTTCGTCCTTGACTTCCCTTCTGATACAGGAATTCCCCATGTGCACTTCCTGCACATGGGGAATTTTGTCTAGTCCCTGTGATGTTCACCGGGGCCCGGTTTTCATAATTTGCCGTATCGCACAGCGAATTTCAGCTCTGTACGGTTCGATAGCAGACATTCAGATAGACCATATTGCAGACAGCCGTAATGGCACTGCGGAACATCTCTTTTTCCACCGAAGAGGTCGTACCCACATCCTCCGCAATCTCTTTCAGACCAAACAGATAGAAGAGCACATTCTCCAGCTCCTCACAGAAATAGTTATAGGCCATTTCACTGGAGTAGATGGTTCGCTGCCAAGTCAGCATCTGCTGAATACAGTCCAGGGTGGCTGCGTGTTTCAGCACCGTAATGCAAATCAGATAACCGATCTGGTCCCTGCGATAGAGCTTCTGTACCGGATTTTCCACGATGTCCTGCTTCACATAGTTGCGAATCATGGAAGTCGTAATCTCCATCATCCCCAAGGGGGCCAGAATACGGTTGATATAGGTTTCTGCCTGCTTCAAATAAAGGCCATCGTCGGGCAGTTCGGCGTATCTGGGCAGATGAAAGTCCTTGATGGTGTCTGCCAGGGCCTGCTTCATGTTCATATCCATACTCTGATTATAGCGTCTCCCCCGCGGATTGTCAATTCAAAACGCTTTCACAGGCTTTTGAAAAACCCTTGACGAGGCCGACTCCCTGTGATACTATGTACAGGCTTTTGAAAAGCCTGTTATTGAGTTATCAAAACGCACTTGTGTTTCAAGGAGGATTCATTTTATGAAAAAAACTGTAAAAATCATCAGCTGGATTCTGGCGGGGATTCTGATTCTGGCAGTGGTGCTGGGAATCGCCGTCCTGTCTGTCTGGCACAATGAAATTTCCACGCTGATGAGCATTGAGCTGCTGCAGGAGCGAAACGACGCCCATCTGGACGGAGCGGTTTATACCATGACGGTGAACGGCGGCTTTTATCTGGAGGACTTTATTGCCCAGGGCGGCGTTTCCAACGATGGGGAGCTGATTGGCTTTATCACCGATCATCTGACCAAGGGCTTGATCCCTCTGGAAATGGAAAGCCCGGAGATTGGATGCTCCTCCTTTACGGCCCGTACTGCCCAGGGCGAGATCCTCTTCGGACGGAACTATGACTTCTCCAAGACCAACACCGTGATTGTTCGCACGAAAGGCTCCGAGAATCGCCACGCCACCATCTCTACCGTTGACCTTCAGTTCCTCAGCATCGACCCTGAGAAAAACCCGGACGGCCTCATGGACAGAGTTATGATGCTGGCGGCTCCCTATGCACCTCTGGACGGCATCAATGATGCCGGTGTCAGCTGTGGAATCTATATGACCTATCAGGGCGGAGAAACCACCGTTGCCACCGACCAGGATACGGAGAAGCCCGACTTCACCTCTACGACCCTGCTGCGTCTGATTCTGGACTATGCCGATACCGTGGAGGATGCCGTGGAGATTGCTTCTTCCTTTGATCTTCACGATTCTGCCATGACCAGCTATCACTATATGGTGGCGGATGCCACGGGCCGCAGTGCAATCCTGGAATGGGTCGGCAAGACCGATGCTTCCGACAATGACGGCGGTGCCCGTGAGCTGGTGGTTACTTACAACGACCGTGACGACCACATTGGAGAGAATGAAAGCAGCTCCGATTTCCAGGTCGTTACCAACTTTATTCTCCAGCCCGGTTATTATCAGGACTCCCCCGCAGAGGAGAAAAAGGGAGTGGACCGCTATGAGCAGCTGTGGGCAGACGTCAATGCGGCACAGGGCACCTTTGCCGATGAAGCAGAGGCCATGGAGCTGCTGAAAACCGTAGGCCGGCGGAACTGGAAGAATGATGACAAAAACGGATGCACCGTGCACAGCGTCATTTATAACCTCACCGACCGCACGGCGCTGTGGGTGCCCAATGAGAATTTTGACCATCCCGGCTATGTATTTGATTTCCAATAAGACCTGAACGGGACGCTTGGGAGCGTCCATTCAGCGTGTCGAAAAAGCCTTTTCTCCCCGCTGA
>JAHHRT010000057.1 GCA_020025615.1 Oscillospiraceae bacterium
GAAAAATCCCCGGGATTGGAATCCCGGGGATTTTCGTATATTCAGGCATCTTTTATTTCAGCTGAAACGAATCGGCAATGGAACTCAGCCCTGCGCCGAAGCCCTCTGCCATTTCCGTGGTGTCGGGGTAGGAATAGGTCAGCACAAAGGTTCCTGTCTCGCTGGGATAGAACCGGGCAAAGAGGATTTCCCCGTCCTGGGTATCCCGGCCCATCATGCTTCCGTCGGGCTGGGTTTCCAGCTGGAAATCGTCCTCGTCCGCCATCAGGAAGCCCTGGGCCTGCTCCTTGCTCAGGCCTGCCAGCCACTGCACTTCCAGCTCCACATCGGGATGATAGATGCTCTCCCAGGTCTGCACAGGCCGTCCGTCCTCCCATTCAGATTCCAGCCGCCACTGCCCATCGGGAATCATGATGGAATAGCCCTGTCCGTCGTATCGGGTCAGAGCTGCCGTCCCCTCCATGCTCTCCACCGCCGCAGTTTCCGTGGTCTGCACGGGATTCTCCGTCGCTGTCTGCGGGGCAGTGGTTTCCGGCTCTGCGGCGGCTTCGGTATTGACGGCAGTGGGCGCTTGTCTTCCATCGGCAGCGTCCGCCACATTCTGAGGGGCACAAGCTGTCATGGTCAGGGCAAGGCCCAGGGCCAGAACAGCAGACATTTGTTTTTTCATAATCGTTTCCTCGCGATGCTCAAATTTCAGCAGAGGTATTCTGCTTGGCGCAATCATAACACCGGCAAAGCGCAAATGCAATCAAAAAACGAAACATCCGTACAGCCAATAATCATGCCGGGGGAGGCTGCACATGGCAGCCTCCCCCGGCACTACTTTATTTTCTCTATTTAACGGTCATAGGCATAGAGGCCCACCTTATCCAAATCAGGTGTCAAAACCTTAAATTTCAGGTTATTGATACTTTCCACATTGGGGAGGCTGTCGGTGTAACTAAAGGTGCCATCCCCATTGTCTATAGCACCCTGACAGCCGCCGTCCGGGCCATTGACTTGGAAGAACTCGCCGTTTTCATCCAGGACGATGAAGCCCACCAGATGCTGGATCAGCATATCAGATTCCGAATACTGGGAATTTTCCGGCTGACGCGCTTCTTCCTCTACCTTCGCCATCGTGTCCTTTGTCAGATGATAGGTAAAGGTCGCATAGTAGCCCAGCTCCGTCTTTTCCATGGTCAGGCTGTCCAGGACCACACCCAGGTCCTTTTCCAAATCCGGGGACTTAGGATCGTATGCTCGGAAGTGCTTGTAAACAGTCTTCTCAGAGCTGCTGATATCCTGGATGGTTGCTTCAAAGGTGGTACGCGCTTCAAGCGGTACGATCTCCTGGTTGTCCAGCGCATAGGTAAATCCGGAGAAGCCCATGGTATACTCCTTTTCCCCGCTGGGATTATTGCCCTCTCCGTAGACATGCAGGCTGCCATCGGACGCTGTCTCCGCCCAGACGCCCCAGCCGTTGATGATTTCACCGTTAAATTCAGGGGTCAGGCTTGCATAGCAAAGCTGCTTGCCCTGAGATTTTGCATATTCCGCCGGCGTGCCTTCACTGACGCCGGGAATACACATATCCCCAACCGAGCCATCCGGGCTAACGCACTGGTCAATGAACATCACATCATCCTTGAGGGGGACAACCTGCATATGGAGGTACAGGCTCTTGCTGTCGCAGGCTGCTTCCAGCAGTCTGTACTCTGCCATATCATCCTTGGCAGACGCAATGCACGGAACGGATTCTGCATCCTTGGCAGAGGAGGGCACCGTGACCATCAGGGACTCCACGGCCTCACCCAGCTGCGGGTCCCGATTCGACTGCTCCAAATGCTCTCTCAGGCCCATGGTGCGGCTCACGCCAAAGGCCGTCACCGGGAGCGCCACTGCCAAAATCGCAGCCGCAATTCCCACCTTCTTCATAATGCTCATAGGACGCAGATAGTGTCCCTTTTTCTGCTTTTTGCTCTGACGAGCTGCCTTTACAAGCACCTGATTCTTAAGCTTCTCGGGTGCATGGATTTCCTGACTCAGCCGAGTATATTCGTTAAAATTAGACATGAATACGCAATTCCTTTCTCAATGAATTTCTGGCGCGGTTCAGGTTCACCCGAACCGCAGAACCTGATACTTTCAAAATCTGGGCAATCTCTTCGGTTTGATACCCTTCTCCGTAGAAAAGGTGAAAAACGGTTCGCTGCTTTTCCGGCAGACGGTTGACCGCATCCCAAATCTCCCTTGTGCCCTCTGTATTTTGGGCCGCAAGCTCCGGGATGGCATCCAAATCCACATATCCGTGAACCTTTCGGCTCCGTCCCAAATCGGCGCAGCGATTCATCGCCACCCGCAGCAGCCAGGCTTTCCGCTGTTCTTCTCCCCAGGTGCCTGCATCCTTCTGTTGATAGAATCGGAGGAATGTATCCTGGTACACATCTTCGGCATCTGCAATGCTTTGCAGACGGCACAGGGCCAGCCGGTAGACAGCATCACCATAGCGATCCATGGCTTCTGCTAAAAAGGCTTCTGTCATGCTGTTCACTTCCTTATTGTTGTTTTCTTTGCCTTTCATCCATAACACGGCTCAGAGGAAGGAATTGTTACATCCATTTTATCATTTTTTTCATTTTTTGTCAGCCGCAGGAAAAAACCGCCTGGGGAAATCCCAGGCGGTAAGGTTTATTTTTTCTCCGTCAGGCGGCTGATTTCGGTAAAGAACAGGTTCAGCAGCTCTATCAAAAAGGATGCTGCAACCCCCACCAGAATCAGGAGCCACGTCCCCAGAAGCGAGAGGACATTCTGAATTTTCTGTTTCATTTTCCACTGCGGACAATCCGATAATAGGCGTTTGAGGTGATTCGGTAGACTGCCAGATAGAAGATACCGAACACCAGGAAGCAGCCCAGGGTGACGCTCCAGTAAATCCGTGTATTCGTCACATTAAAGACCCGCAGCATCAGCCGAATCAGCGGAGATGCCATGACCAGATGCACACCTGCAAGACCCAGGGGCAGGAAAAACACGGTAAGCAGCTGAGAATTGATGCTCCTGCGAACCTCGCGGGCGGACATACCCACCTTCTCCATAATCTGGAAGCGGCCCTGGTCCTCGTAGCCCTCGGAAATCTGCTTATAGTAGAGCATGAGCACCGCCGCGAACAGGAATACCACAGAGAGAATCACCCCAAGATACAGCAGACCGCCATACAGTTCCATGAAATCCCGCTCTCCCTGCACATAGGAGTCTAAGGTTCCCTCAGGCAGCAGAGCCGCCAGCTTTCCGGCAAGCACCCTCTGTCCCTGCGCATCCAAATCGGTATCAAAGAAATAGTTCCAATTGCAGGAAATCTCCTCTCCTGCCTGGGCCTGAATTTTCTGCACGGCCTGGGGAAGGTCCGGGACCACCAGAAGCACCGTTGGGAATGTCATCAGCTTTGCCCCCGGAAGCCCCTCTGCACACTGGCCTGCAAGGGAATAAGAAATGGTTTCTTCATTGCACTTCAAGGTAATGTGGTCATAATCATAACTTCCCTGGCTGATATGGAGCATCGCCTCCCCGGGCTTCAGGGTATTCCGGGTCCCGGTAATCCGACAGTAGTCCGCAAGGGAAACCAGCTGAAGGTCACAGACCTGATTCTCGGCAGAAAAGTCCAGTCCCATGACGAAGCCCTGGCTGAGATTCAGTTCCTCCCCCGCCAAATAACCGATCAAATCTACGTGCTGAAATTCCAGAACATTCTCCGGCACTGCCCCGGCATCCATAACGGCATCGGAAAGCTTCCGGGCATTGGCGGTCTGTTCCTCCGGCGTCATCAGTGCTGCATCCCGACTGTAGACAAACTGCCTGGGGAAGCTGCCCTGGATGACAGAATGAACATCGGCATACATGGTCCCGGTGGCAGACAGCATGACCAGGATCATGGTGGCCAGGATGCAGATGGCCGCAAGCCCCGCACCGTTCCGCTTCATCCGATAGGTCATGGAAGAAACACTGACAAAATGATTGGTTCGGTAGTAGTAGCCCTTCCACTTCTGCAGCACCCGGCACAGAAGCACCGAGCCTGCGGTCATCAGCAGATAGGTGCCTCCCATCACCAGCACCACCGCCACAAAGAAGCTGCTTAACGCCTCCATGGCACTTTTCGCCGTGACGGACAGGAAGTATCCCCAGCCCAGCAGAACAATGCCTGCAATGCCCAGAAGCCAGTTGGCTTTCGGGGGCTTTTCTCCCACATTTTCGCTTTTCAGCAGAGACAGCGCCTTAGAAAACCAAATCTGTCTCAGCGCATTGAGAAACAGCAGCAGGAAAATCAAGCTGAACGTCCGCAGGACAGCCAGCACTGCTTCCGGGGAAATATTCAGGGCATAGGTAATTTCTGCATGGGTGAGCCGATAAAGCCCCAGCTCTGCAAGCTTGGACAGGGCAGCCCCCGCCGCCAGTCCGCCCACCAGGGAAACCACCGCCAGAATCAGGTGTTCCCAGAACAGGACCACCCCAAGATTCCGCTTTCCCATCCCCAGTACGTGGTACAGGCCAAATTCCTTTTTCCGGCGGCGCATGAGGAAGGAATTGGTGTAGAAGAGGAACAGAAGGGAAAAGATGCCCAGGATTCCCTGTCCTGATTTCAAGATCTCCCTCAACGGCCCATGGAAGGGGGCCAGCACCTGGGCATCACTGGAAATCAGATAGGAAATGATATAGAACATCGCCACCATGCCGCCGCAGGTGAACAGATACGGCACGTACAGCCGGCGATTTTTACGAATCCCGTCCAGGGCCAGCCGGGGATAGAATGTACCTCTCATCTCCGGTCACCGCCTGTTGCAAGAAGGGTCAGGGTATCGCTGATTTTCTCATAGAACTGCTCCTGGGTGCTTTCTCCCCGGTAGAGCTGGTGGAAAATCTCGCCGTCCCGGATAAACAGCACCCGCCCGGCGGAGCTTGCCGCCTTCACGGAGTGAGTGACCATCAGGATGGTCTGTCCCTGGGCATTCACCTGGGCGAAAAGCCCCAGCAGCTCATCGGTGGCCCGGGAGTCCAGGGCGCCGGTGGGCTCGTCTGCCAGCAGGATTTTGGGCTCTATAATCAGCGCCCGGGCCGCGGCTGCCCGCTGCTTCTGTCCGCCGGACACCTCATAGGGATATTTCTTCATAAGGTCTGCAATGCCCAGCTGCCGAACCAGGGGCAGGAGCTTCTGCTGCATCTGCTTGTAGCCCATCCCGGACAGCACCAGGGGCAGCAGAATGTTGTCCTCCAGCGTAAAGGAATCCAGAAGATTAAATTCCTGAAACACAAATCCCAGGTTATCCCGGCGAAAGGCCGTGATTTCCTTTTCTTTCAGGGCAGAAAGCTCCCGGCCTGCCAGGCGCACACTGCCCCCGGTGGGCTTGTCCAGTGCCGCCAGGATGTTTAACAGGGTGGTCTTGCCGGAGCCGGATTCGCCCATGATGGCAACATACTCCCCCTGCTCCACCGTAAAATTCACATTCCGCAGAGCCGCAACCTGATTGCCGCCCAGACGGCTCACATAGGTCTTTTTCAGACCCGTTACTTCCAAAATATTCATGCACATCGCCTCCATTTGTTTTGTGCCCCTATCATAACAGAAGCGGGAAACGTATCGCCATGGAATCGCCTTACATTTCCCGCTCAAATCTTACATTTGCGTAAGAAGTCACTCTGCTGTTAAGTTGTACTGATTGAGGTCCAGCCGAATTTCAGTGCCCTGCCCCACCTGGGAGGCCGCCGAAATGGCAATATGGAGGTTGTCGCAGACCCGCTTGCAGAGGTACAGGCCCAGGCCGCTGGCGCGGTAATCCTGCCGCCCGTTAAAGCCGGTATAGCCCTTCTGGAAAATCCGGGGCAGGTCCTCCGGGGCGATGCCCATGCCCGTATCCCGGATGCTGAGAATCCCCGGCTCCTCCATGGAGATGGTAATGCTCCCGGAGCGGGTGTACTTGAGGGCGTTGGAAAGCAGCTGTTCCAGAACAAACGCCAGCCACTTGTCATCGGTCACCACCGTTCCGGGAAGCGGAGGGAGCTTCAAAGCAATGCCCCGGCTGATAAACTCCGATGCAAATTCTTTCACAGCCCGGCGCACCAGACTGTCGATGGAATAGGTCTTAAACACATAATCGGTGTGGTCGCTGTCCAGACGGAGGTATACCATCACCATGTCCGCATACTGCTGAATCCGAAGCAGGTCCGACCGCAGCTGCCGGGCCAGCGGGGTGTCCTCATCCTGGAGCTTCAGCTGCATTGCCGCAATGGGGGTCTTGATCTGGTGGGCCCAGGCGGTGTAGTAGTCCAGCCGATCCCGGTAGGCAAGCTCCCTTTGGGTCTGCCGCTGCTCCATTTCCCGGCCCAGGGTTTCTAACCGCTCCTGGTAATCCGCTTCCAGCTGCGATTCCGCCGGGGGCAGCTCCCCCAGGTTCTCCAGGGTAATCTTCTCCAGCGCCCGGTGCTTCACCTGCTCCTTATGAAAGTCCTTGACCATCAAGACTGCCCCCAGGACCATACATAGAAGGCAGGGATAGACCACCGCATTCACGGGAAGCCCATAGAGCCAGAAGCAAAGCAGGAACACCCCTGCAAACACAGCCGCCACCGCCAGGATTCTCCGCTTCTGGCGGAAATAAATTTTCAGATTCATGGTCTCACTCCACAAGATAACCCACACCGAACTTGGTGGTAATAAAGTCCTTTAATCCCAGAGCCTCCAGCTTCTTTCTCAGGCGGTTTACATTGACCGTGAGTGTATTCTCATCCACAAAGGCTTCCGTGGCCCAGAGGCGCTCCATGAGCTTCTCACGGCTGACCACTTTGCCTTTGTTCTCCATAAGGCACAGCAGAATCCGATATTCGTTTTTGGACAGGGACAGCTTCTCCTTTCCGAAGGCAAGGCTCTGGTCGTCGGGGCTGAGAAAGGCCCCCCGGTGCTCCAGCACAGGCGCGCCAACGGAAAAGTCATAGCTGCGCCGCAGCAGGGCCTGGATCTTGGCAATCAGCACCCCCATATCAAAGGGCTTGGGGATGAAATCATCGGCTCCGGCGTTCATCGCCATCACGATGTTCATGTTGTCTGCCGCCGAGGAAAGGAAGATAATGGGCACCTTGGAAATCCGGCGAATCTGGCTGCACCAGTGGTAGCCGCTGTAAAAGGGCAGAGAGATATCCAGAATCACCAAATGGGGGGCACACCTGGAAAACTCCTCCAGAACATTCTGGAAGTTCTGAGCCGCATAGACGGAAAAGCCCCACATCTCCCCTTTTTCCTGAATGGCCTGGGCAATGCCCATGTCATCCTCCACAATCATCAGCTTGTACATCCCGGTTCCCTCCTTGAAGTTTTCCCTATTATAACACAGCTCTGCAAAAAGTCCACCGAAGCGTCCCGATTCGCAGCGCTGAACTGCGCAGGTTTCCCATTTCCCTGTGGAAAAATCCACAATGCTGTGATAAACTGTGTGGAAACAAAAACTGCATTGGGAGGTGCACAACATGGAAATCCGCTATGCCGGACCGGAAGATCAAGGCAGCTGGATGGATCTGGTAAAAACCGTCTCAGACTACTTTCCCGGCCTGGATATCCCTCAGTATAAAGCAGAACTGGAAAAGGCCATTGCCCGAAAAGAGGCCCTGGCTGCAGTGATTGGAAATCAAGTGGTGGGCGGACTTGCCTTTTCCCGGGAGACCGGAGAGCTGCGCTTTCTGGCGGTCCATCCCCAATTCCGGAGACAAGGCATCGCACAGGCGCTGATGCAGGCCCTGACTGCCCTGCTGGACATCCCGCTTTTCGTCATCACCTATCGGGAGGGAGACCCTATGGGCACTGCTGCAAGAAGCCTGTACCGCCATATGGGCTTTGTCCCCGGTCCCCTTCTCACTGTGTTTGACTATCCCTGCCAGCGATTTGATTATCCAAAATCCCTGTAAAATGCAAAAGCGCCGCTGCAAGCCCTCAAAGGCCCGCAGCGGCGCTTTTCTATGATCTGGTCAAATGATACGTGAATAATGCTTTTCTTCCGGGAACAGGCCGTGCTTAAGCTACGGCATACACATCCCGTCTTCACCAGGACAGGAAATACTCGTAATCCGTTTTCACTGTGGAAAAACCCATCTTGCTATACATATCCGGCAGCGTGGTGTCCCCGTCCACGTGAAGGAACAAGGTGCCGCCGATGTTCTGTGCTGCATACCGCATCAGACTGGTAGCGATGTATCGATTTCGGTACGGAGGATCCACCCACAGGTCATCCATAACGGTATAGCCTCCATGGGTCAGCGCGCAGAGTATTCCAACCATGTTCCCATCTGCATAGGCACAGAGCCAGTGATACTCCGGATAAACCTGGGCCGTTGTCAGCACCAGCTTCATATTCTGATAGGCCTGCTCCCGGTATTCCTCCGGCACCATGGACACATTCAGAAGGTCCTGACTGATATCCTCCTTCTGAATATCTCGAATGGTAATGTCTGTATTCTCCTGCCAGCTCTGGCTCTTGTCCCGAAGCAGCACCATGGTATGCTGAACGCCGGGCTGGAAATCATAAACATCGCCCCAGAGCCGGTCCAGAGGCTTCCCGGAGCGGATAAGAAGCTCGTGAAGCCCCCGATCCTTCTCCTGGGCAATGGCATCCTCAATCTCACCAAAGGTGAGCTTTCCCTTGACCTCAAAAAAATTGTTGTTCAGCTGATCCGGGCGAATCTGGCTGATCCAGCGTTCCATGTGCTCGCTGAAAGGCCGCTTCCGGGCACCGAACATATTTCTCTCGAAATCCTCGACTTCTCCGATTTTCTTCAGCATACCAGTTAGGCTCACACTCCTTACCTAGAAGAAAGGCCGGAATCACACGGCCTGACATACACGAAAAAATCTTCTCTTGCGAATACGCAGGAAGAATAATAAAAGAAACAGCCTATCTTCTGATAAGCTGTTTCCTTTGGAGCTGCTATCCAGATTTGAACTGGAGACCTCATCCTTACCAAGGATGCGCTCTACCGACTGAGCTATAGCAGCATATTTCATTTTGTCTTGCCCGTCTCTCAGGCGACTTCTGCATTATAGTCTATAATACCCCATTTGTCAAGCACTAATTTTATTTTCCGCAAAGTTTTTCAGATTGCGCTTCCCCACGCAACGCCCTATCACACATTTGCGTATGCGTACCGCAAACCTGAGCGGCTGTGCACCCCAGGCAACTGGCTGTATCAGGCTTTTGTTTTTCTTCTCTCGCCGCCAGGAAACGTTCCAGCCGCCGCAAAGCAGTTCTTCCATATCCGTACACGATAGGATGTGTTTTCCCCCGCCTATGCGCTTCTATACCGTGTTACGGATATCGCTGCAAGGCTCCAACACCGTGAAACTAT
>JAHHRT010000058.1 GCA_020025615.1 Oscillospiraceae bacterium
TGAATGTTACTGCCGGAACGGTCAAGACCGTTCCCTACATTGGTCGGTGGATTCGGCTGGGTGCGGACATTGCGACCTGGTGTGTGGTCGGCACTGCGACTTCGCCCTCTCAGTCACGGCAAAGCCGTGCCAGCTCCCCCAGAGTGGGAGCCTTAGAACGGAAAAAAGCCGCTCCCGAGGGAGCGGCTTTTTTGAAAATGTAACGTTACCGAGCGGCGAAGGGCAGTAACGATTACTTCCGCACCGGGCACGTATTGGCAGTCGGCCCTGCCGACTCGCCGGCCGCATTAGAAGAAGCACTTCTTCTCAATGTAGTCCTTCAGCTCGCTGATGGGCAGACGAACCTGCTCCATAGTGTCACGGTCACGGATGGTGACGCAGTTGTCAGCGGGGGTGTTCTCGTCGCCCACGGTCTGGAAGTCAACAGTGACACACAGAGGAGTGCCGATTTCGTCCTGACGGCGGTAACGCTTGCCGATGGAACCGGCGTCGTCAAAGTCCACCATGAAGTACTTCTGCAGCTCGTGGTAGATCTCCTCAGCCTTGGGGCTCAGCTTCTTGGACAGAGGCAGAATGGCAGCCTTGAAGGGAGCCAGTGCGGGATGCAGGTGCATCACAGTACGCACATCGGGGTTGCCCTTCTTGTCGGTGCCAACCACTTCCTCGTCGTAAGCCTCACACAGGAATGCCAGAGCCACACGGTCACAGCCCAGAGAAGGCTCAACAACATAGGGAATGTAGTGCTCGTTCTTCTCCTGGTCGAAGTAGTCCAGGCTCTTGCCGGAAGCCTCCTGATGGCGGCCCAGGTCGTAGTTGGTACGGTCGGCAATGCCCCACAGCTCGCCCCAGCCGTTGCCGAAGGGGAACTGGTACTCAATATCGGTGGTAGCACGGGAGTAGAAGGCCAGCTCTGCGGGCTCATGGTCACGCAGACGCAGGGAATCCCGCTTGATGCCCAGGCTGGTCAGCCAGTTGACGCAGAAGTCCTTCCAGTAGGCAAACCACTCCAGGTCGGTGCCGGGCTGGCAGAAGAACTCGCACTCCATCTGCTCGAACTCACGGGTACGGAAGGTGAAGTTGCCCGGGGTGATCTCGTTCCGGAATGCCTTGCCAACCTGGCAGACACCGAAGGGGAGCTTCCGGCGGGTGGTACGCTGAATGTTGGCGAAGTTCACGAAAATACCCTGTGCAGTCTCAGGACGGAGATAGCAGGTAGAGGTGTTGCCCTCGGTGACGCCGATCTGGGTCTTGAACATCAGGTTGAACTTCCGAATCTGGGTGAAGTTGTGCTTGCCGCAGGTGGGGCAGACCACATCCTCGTGGTCAGCGATGAACTGGTCCATTTCCTCAAAGGACATGGCATCCACATTCACACCCTTGCCGGACTCAGCAGCCTCAATGAGCTTGTCTGCTCTCTGACGAGCGCCGCAGCCCTTGCAGTCCACCAGGGGATCGGAGAAGGAACCCACGTGGCCGGTGGTAACCCAGGTGGTGGGGTTCATCAGGATGGCTGCGTCCAGGCCCACGTTGTAGGGGGATTCCTGCACGAACTTCTTGAGCCATGCCTTCTTGACGTTGTTCTTGAACTCAACACCCAGGGGGCCGTAGTCCCAGGAGTTTGCGAGACCGCCGTAGATCTCAGAGCCGGGGTAGACGAAGCCGCGGTTCTTGCAGAGATTTACGATCATGTCCAGGGTCTTTTCACTGTTTTTCATGATATTTCCTCCAAATGTTTGGATTTTTTATGCTTTGAATCTTTATTATACAAGGTATGTTCCGCTAAATCAAGTGTTATCTGCCTGTTCCGGGGCAAATTCCGGGCCCAAATCCCCAAGCATGAGGTCATAGACCTGCTCGGCAATGTCTACGGTGGTTCGGTCCTTCAGGTCCTCCGCCGGGATGACGTCCACCACATGGAACCAGACCTCGGCCCGTTTCAGATTTTTGGCGTTGGGGAGAATGGTGTGGGTGTTTTTCAGAGTGCATACCACAATGGGCACCTGGGCTTTGGTGGCAATCTTAAAGACGCCGCTGCGGAAGTGGTGGAGCTTGCGGTCCTTGCTGATGTATCCCTCCGGGAACACGGCAACGGATGCTTCATCCTCTTTGAGAAGCTTGATACATCTAATTATGGTTTTCAGAGCTTCCCGGTCGTTCTCCCGGTCGATGGGCTGGCACATGAGCTTGTGCATGATCTTGCCGATGATGAACATATTGCGGTTTTCTTTTTTAGAGATGAATGACAGCTGGTGGCTCTGAAAATACCGAAGCAGCATCACCGGGTCCATAAAGCTCAAATGGTTGCTGACCACCAGGAAACGCCCGCCTTCGGGAATCTTTTCAAGCCCCTGGGTGTGAATCTTGGTGTGCAGCAGGGTGAGGGCTGCCTCTACATATAAATCCGTGGCCTTGCGGTAGAATGGACTGTCATGCTCCTGGGGAACCGACAGATCCACCATCTTGCAGATGAGCCACAGAAAGAGAAATGCCAGGATGGCCAGAAGCAGATGGATTCCCACAAAGCTCAGGGGCAGAGCCCAGAGCCAGCGAAGACTTTCAAAATTTCCGGTGAGTGCGCACAGCAGGAGGGAGAGAAGGGCAGATACCGCGGTAATCCCTTTGAGCAGCATAGTAGAACACCTCTTATTTTCTCAATATTTTATCATTATACCGCTTTCTTCCGGGCAAAACAAGGACGATTTTGGAAAAAGAGTATTTTTGGGAAAGGACTGGAAATCAGGGGGACAGACTGATATAATAAGGGGATAAAAGTACCGCCCCGGCAGCCTTTCGCCCGGCACTGAACCATGCGGATTGTGCAGGAAATGTTGGAAAATCTCTGGGCGTTTCCGGGGCCCCTTTGGATACCTACGATGTGGAGTTGATTGCAGTGAGAAAGTCGATTTCAAAACAGCTTTGTGCTGCCGCCGCAGCCATGGGCGCAGCGGTATGCGTATTACGGATGATCCTCTATCGGACCGGCGTGGATGAAAAGGGACTGCTGTCCCAAGGTGTTGGCTTCCAGATTGCCTTCTGGGGTCTGACCGCCGGAATGGCGGTTTTGGCGGGGGCCCTTACCCGGAAGCAGGGAAAGACCAAGGGAGAGCCCGCTGTGGGCTGGCTCCCGGCGGTGGCCTCGGCGCTGATGGCCCTGGGAATCCTACAGTCGCTGCCCGGCCTGTGGGGCGGGGATTCCCTTTCCAAACTGGCGGGAAACCTGGGCCTTCTGGCCGGGGGCTGTCTCCTGGGTGCTGCCTGGATGCAGGGCCGGAGAAAGAAGCCCTATTTCCTGCTGTCGGTGGCGGTGTGCATTTTCTTTGCCTTCCAGCTCATCAGCCGTTATCGGCTGTGGAGCGGCAATCCCCAGTTTCAGGACTATGCCTTCTCCATGGGGGCCAGCCTTCTGCTGATGCTCTATGCCTACCATCAGGCGGCGGCATCCCTGGGCATGAGCACAGACCGGGCCCGGACGGTTCTGGGTGCGCTGGCGGGATTCTTCTGCCTTGCCGCTATGCCGCATACACAGGTCCCTTTCCTGTATCTGTGCGGCGCACTGTGGACCCTGATCGGTCTGTGGACCCTGCCGGAAAGTGAGGAAAGCCTATGAAAATAGATCTTCCCCAATGGGTAAGGGAATGTATTGACCGGCTGGAGCAGGCGGGCTATGCCGCCTATGCAGTGGGCGGCTGTGTTCGGGATGCCTGCCTGGGCCTTACCCCCCACGACTATGATCTGTGCACCCAGGCCCTGCCGGAGGAGACCTGCGCCGTCTTCCGGGACCGAAAGCTGGTCCTTGCGGGAATGAAGCACGGTACCGTGGGCGTTGTGACGGACCGGGGTGTGGTGGAAATCACCACCTTCCGCTCCGAGGGCAGCTACCGGGATAACCGCCATCCCGACTGGGTGAAGTTTGTCCCGGATGTGAAACTGGATTTGGCCCGGCGGGATTATACCGTCAACGCCATGGCCTATTCTCCGACCCGGGGCTTTGCGGACCCCTTTGGCGGCAGAGAGGACCTGAAACAAAAAATCCTCCGCACGGTGGGGGACCCGGTGACCCGGTATCAGGAGGATGCCCTGCGAATCCTCCGGGGTGTCCGGTTTGCGGTTCGGTTCTCTCTGACTGTGGAGGACAAGACCCGGGAAGCCATGCTCTCCCAGCGGGGGCTTCTCAGCAACCTGGCCCGGGAACGGGTGATGGAGGAGCTTTGCAAGCTCCTGCCCTTGGTGGATGCCCGGGACCTCAAGGAATTTGCCCCGGTGCTGGCGGCAGTCATCCCGGAGCTGGAACCTATGGTGGGCTTCGACCAGCACTCTCCCCACCATGCCTATGACCTCTTTACTCACACCGCCCTGGTCACCCAGCAGGTGCCCCGGGATTTGGCTCTGCGGTGGGCAGGCCTGCTTCACGATACCGGGAAGATCACCACCTTTACCCGGGACGAGACCGGCAGAGGCCATTTCTACGGTCACGCCCAGGCCAGCGCAGAGATTGCGGACCGGGTGCTGGGGGAGCTGAAAGCCCCCACGGCTCTGCGCCAGGAGGTGGATACCCTGGTGGAACAGCACATGACCCCTCTGATGCCGGATAAGAAGCTTCTGCGCCGCCGAATCAGCCGCCTGGGCTGGGACACTGCGGAAAAGCTCTGGTACTTACAGCGGGCGGATTTTTGCAGCAAGGGCAGCGAAGACCCCGGGGGAATGGAGCGGTTCCAGGAGGTTTGGAAAGAAATGGAGGAGATTCGGCAGGAAAACAGCTGCCTGGGTCTTCGAGATTTGGCAGTCAACGGCAACGACCTGATGGCCCTGGGCTTCCGGGGAAAGGAAATCGGAAGGTGCCTGGACTTCCTGCTGTCCCAAGTGCTGGATGAAAAATTAGAAAATGATAAAGAATCCCTTCTTTCCGCTGTGAAAGAAGAATTTGAGGTAAAAACAAAATGAAAAAGTTAGCAGCGCTCCTTTTATCGGCCCTGCTCCTGCTGACGGGATGCACCACACAGCAGACAGCGGAAGCCACCGTACACGCAGTTTCCGGCGATGCCCTCAGCGTCCACTATATTGATGTGGGCCAGGCGGACTGCGCACTGCTGGAAAACGGCGGGGAGTTTATGCTCATAGACGGCGGCAATGTGGCAGACGGCAGCTTGGTGGTTTCCTATTTGGAACAGATGGGTGTGGAAGAACTGAAAGCGGTGATCTGCACCCACGCCCATGAAGACCATGTGGGCGGTCTGGCTTCCGTTCTGGCGGTGTACCCCACGGAAACTGTCTATGCGCCGACCAAAACCTACAGTTCCCAGTGCTTTGACGATTTCCTCTACTATGTAGACCAGCAGGGGCTGGAAGTGACCATCCCGGAACCGGGGGACCAGTTTTCCCTGGGAGAAGCAGAGGTCAGTATTCTGGGCCCGGTGAAATCCTATCCCGAGACCAATAACACCTCCATTGTGGCAAAGGTGGTCTACGGCTCCACATCCTTCCTCTTTACCGGGGATATGGAGAAGGAAGCCGAGGCAGATCTGCTGGACTATGGCATGGATGTGTCTGCGGATGTGCTGAAGGTGGGGCACCACGGAAGCAATACTTCTACCACCTACCGCTTCCTGAAGGAAGTGGACCCCACCTACGGCGTGATTTCCTGCGGAAAGGATAACTCCTATGGCCATCCCCACGAGGAGCCTATGTCCAGGCTCCGCCAGGCCGGGGTGGTTCTCTTCCGTACCGATGAGATGGGTACGGTGGTGGCGGTGAGCGACGGCTCCCAGATTCAGTTCACCTGGGCCAATCAGAACGCCGCTCCCGAGCAGGCAGAGCCTGCCCAGGAGACCGAGTATATCGGCAACCGAAAATCCCAGATCTATCACACCCCGGATTGCAGAAACCTTCCCAAGGAGGAAAACCGGGTGACCTTCGCCAGCATCGAGGATGCCCAGGCGGCGGGCTTCACCCCCTGCAAGAACTGCCTGGGTGGAAAGTAAGAAAGTCCGGCCGGGGGGTGCTGCATCTCTTTTGGAGCCGGTGAAAAAGTAAATATCGACGGATGCCCGCTCTTGTGATACAATGGTTTCAAATACGGCGCTTCCTCCGCCTGGGGCAGGGGAAGCGCAAAGGAAATTCAGTATCACGAGAGGGGCATTTTTTGGCATATGGACCAGAAGCTCGAAAGAAAAATACCTCTTAATCTCGGCCTGGTGGCCCATGTGGATGCGGGAAAGACCACCCTGTCCGAGGCACTGCTCTATTGCAGCGGCACCCGGCGGGTGCTGGGCCGGGTAGATCATCGGGATGCCTACCTGGACACCCACGATTTGGAACGGGCCCGGGGCATTACCATTTTTTCCAAACAGGCCCGGATGGAGACGGGAAACTTTGCGCTGACCCTGGTAGACACCCCGGGACATATGGATTTTTCTGCGGAAGCAGAACGCACCCTGCCCATTCTGGACTGTGCGGTGCTGGTAATCAGCGGCACCGACGGCATCCAGGCCCATACGGTAACCCTGTGGCGGCTGCTTCAACGGTATCAGGTCCCCACCTTTCTGTTCATCAATAAAATGGACCTTCCCGGCGCAGACCGGGAAGAGGTGCTTGCCCAGCTCCGGCGGGAGTTTGGGGAAGGGTGTCTGGACTTTGGGGCCGGCCCTGAGGAAATCGCCGAAGGGGCGGCGATGTGCGACGAAGCACTGCTGGAAAATTATCTGGAGACGGGAATCGTCACGGAAGCCAACCTGCGGGGCCTGATTGAAAATCGGAAGGTGTTTCCCTGCTGCTTTGGCTCTGCGCTGAAGCTCACAGGTGTGGAAGAATTTTTGCAGGTTTTGGATACCTACGCCCCCAGAAAGAGCTATTCCCAGGAATTTGCGGCCCGGGTGTATAAGATTTCCCGAGACCCCCAGGGCAGCCGCCTGACCTGGCTGAAAATCACCGGGGGCAGTTTGAAGGTCCGGGGGCTCCTGTCCTATCAGGACCGCCAGGGGGAATCCTATGAGGAAAAGGCCGCCCAGCTTCGGCTGTACTCCGGGGACAAGTTCGTGACCCCGGAGGAAATCGCCGGGGGTGCTCTGGCAGCGGTGACGGGATTGACCCAGACCTATGCAGGCCAGGCCCTGGGTGTCGAGCCTGGCGGACTGGACCCGGCGTTGGAGCCGGTGATGACTTACCGGGTCGGGCTTCCCAAGGGCAGCGACCCGGCGGTGGTGATGCCCAAGCTAAAGCTGCTGGAGGAAGAGGTCCCGGAACTGCACCTGCTCTGGGAGCGGGGAGAGATTCACGTTCAGATTATGGGTCAGGTCCAGCTGGAGATTTTCCGCAGCCTGGTGAGCCAGCGGTTTGGGCTGGACATTACCCTGGAGGACCGGCGGATTGTCTACATGGAGACCATCGAGGCCCCGGTGGAGGGTATCGGTCACTTTGAACCTCTGCGGCACTATGCGGAGTGCCATTTGCTGCTGGAACCTCTGCCCAGGGGCAGCGGCATCTACTATGATACGGTGTGCTCTACGGACGTTTTGGACATTAACTATCAGCGGACCATCATTGCCCAGCTGGAACAGAAGGTCCACCGGGGCGTTCTGGTCGGGGCACCGATTACGGATATGCGGATTACCCTGCTGGTGGGCAAGGCCCACGTAAAGCACACGGAGGGCGGCGACTTCCGCCAGGCCGCCTATCGGGCGGTGCGCCAGGGACTGATGAAGGCCAAATCCATTCTGCTGGAACCCTGGTACGACTTTGTGCTCACGGTCCCCGGGGACCAGATTGGCAGAGCCATCACCGACATTCGGATGATGGGCGGCGAGATCACCCCGCCGGAGACCGTAGAGGGGACGGCGGTGCTGAAGGGCACGGTTCCGGCCTCCGAGGTAGGGGACTATGCCCAGCAGGTGGCATCCTACACCCAGGGCACCGGGCGGTTACAGCTGAGCCTGCGGGGATATGCGCCCTGCCACAACCAGGAGGAAGTGGTGGCACAGCTGGCCTATGACCCGGAAGGAGACCTGGACAATCCCCCGGACAGCGTTTTCTGCGCCCACGGTGCCGGATTTACCGTCAAGTGGAACGAAGTGGAAGATTATATGCACCTGGAAAGCGGCTTCGGTGAGAAGAAGGAGCCGGAAATCATCACCCGCCATGTGGAAAGCGACGAGCGGGAGCTGGAAAAAATCATGGAGCGGGAGTTCGGCCCCATGACAACCAAGCTCTACCGGCCCCCGGTGAACCGGGCAGCCACTGAGCAGGTGGTAATCCGTCCCCTCAAGGAGCGGTGCCTCATTGTGGACGGCTACAACATCATCTTTGCCTGGGACGAGCTGGCCCGGCAGGCCCGGGAGGACCTGGATGCAGCGCGAAGGGCGCTTTGCGATGCCATGACCAGCTTTGCAGGCTACACCAAGCAGCGGGTGATTCTGGTATTTGACGGCTATCAGCAGCCGGGAAATCCGGGAGAAAAGACCCGTTTGCACAACATTCAAGTGGTCTACACCAAGGAAGGGGAGACCGCCGACCAGTACATTGAGGCGCTGGCGGCAGAGATTGGCAGCAACTATTCCGTTCGGGTGGCAACATCCGACGGCCTGGTGCAGCTGTCCTCCTTCCGCTCCGGCGTACTGAGAATGTCCGCCCGGGAGCTGCGGGAAGAAGTAGACCGGGCCAATCAGGAAATGCGCCAGCATTTTCATAAATAACATCGATCAGGAGGAACGATTATGTCCAATCCCATTATGAACGAACCGGACCCCCAGCTGGAAAAGTGGATGCACAAGGGTGCCAAGAAGGACCAGCGGGTGGACCATTTTTTCCGCAGAACTCTCCACTTTATGGAGCGTGCCATTGCAGTGATTGCTTTGGTAGGCCTGGCGGCAGAGCTGGGCTTTGAGTGCTATCGAATGTTCACCCAGGCGGGGTATTGGGGAGATATCAACCATCTGCTCCACAACCTGCTGGGAATTGTGGTGGGCATGGAGTTTGTACGGATGCTCATTGAAACCACCCCTGCCAACATCATTGAGGTGCTGGTGCTGGCAATCACCCGCCATGTGGTATTGTCCCACGAGGACCCGCTGACCAATTTGGTGAGCATTGTCTGCATTGCCGGACTGTTTGCCATCCGCCGCTTCCTGATCCGTCCCAACGAACTGTGGGAGGACATGGTAGACGAGGAATAAGCGGGCAAGCGGCGGCGGGCAGTGCCCGCACCCTCTGCGTGCTCGGTGCGGAGCTTATCGTTATTGCCCTGACCCGCTCGACCCGCAGTGCGGGCGGCCAATACGTGCC
>JAHHRT010000059.1 GCA_020025615.1 Oscillospiraceae bacterium
ATATTCTCGTCAGTGTGTTCTGCGCAGTGACCGGGCTGTTCCTGCTGCCCAGCGATAAAACCCAGGCGGAACCTGAGGAATCCATTTCGGAGGAACCAGTTCTGATTCCTGAGCCGGAGTTTTGAACCAACCCCCAAGCGGTCGGCAGCAAAAGCTGCTGACCGCTTAAAACTGGCGAAAACCCCCTTCGGGGCTTTCCGCCAAACTTTTGCGGCCTGACCCGCGCATAATTTGACCGTCCATGACGGCCAAATTCCACACTCTCAGGCCGATCTGTATTTTCCCCGAGGTACACGCCCCCGTGGAAAATGATTGAGACTTTATTTGCCGCTGAAGCGGCAAAATCTGCGATGCTTTTTTGACTCGCTGCGGCGGCTTTATGCCCTTTGAGAGCTGCGATGTTTTTTTGATTGCTTGAGACTGCGGAAAGGCTGAGGCACCCCGAACTATAAAATCCTCTTGACAGGACTTCTCACCATCCTGTATAATGAGCGAAATTCAGAAAAAGGAAGGTGATATTTCTCGATGGACAGTACCGGAAGTGACAGTTGTGACCCCAATAATCTGATCTTATTTGACTGTGGTGTACTTATGCCCATTTTGCTGGGATAGGTGCGCCTTTTTTCGTATTCAGACAAATTTTAAGATCATTATTTAAGGAGATACAACCATGTTAAATCACATACTCGCAATGCTCGCCTGCATCCTGATGTCCGGGTATTTCTCGGCTACGGAGACGGCATTTTCATCCCTCAACAAAACCCGCCTGAGGGCAATGGCGGAAAACGGCAATCGGAAGGCAGCGCTGGCTCTGCGGCTGTCTGAAAATTACGACCGACTGATTTCCACCATCCTCATCGGAAACAATATTGTAAATATCGCTGTGGCCTCGATTGGCACCATCCTGTTTACGGATTTGCTGGGCCAGAAGTTCGGCACAGCTGTGGCAACGACGGTATCCACCGCTGTGGTCACGATTGTGGTGCTGATTTTTGGCGAGATTACCCCCAAGAGCCTGGCAAAGGACCACCCGGAAAAATTCGCTATGTTCGCTGCCCCCATTCTCAAGGGCATTATCTGGTTCTTTACCCCGCTGAATTATCTGTTCTCCCAGTGGAAAAAGCTGGTCAGCAAGCTGTTCCGCTCTGCTGAGGACACCAAAATGTCCCAGGAAGAGCTGCTGCTTCTGCTGGATGAGGTACAGCAGGAGGGAGCCATTGACGAAAGCGATGGCGAGCTTCTGAAAAATGCGGTGGAATTTGGGGATTTGGAGGCCCAGGATATTCTCACCCATCGGGTGGATTTACAGTGCGTCAGCATTGATGCAACCAAGGAAGAGGTTGCGGAAATGTTTGATAGGACCCATTTTTCCCGCCTGCCTGTCTACGAGCACTCCTTTGATAAAATCGTGGGCATTATCCACCAGAAGGATTTTTATACCGGCTGCGGCATTACCGAGCAGCCGCTGAAAAATGTGATTACCCCGCCCCTGTTCACCCATCGGACGGAGAAAATTGACGATCTTCTGCAAAAGCTCCGGGCATCCAAATCCCACATGGCTGTTGTGGTGGACGAATACGGCGGAACCCTGGGCATTGTCACCATGGAGGATATTCTGGAGGAGCTGGTGGGCGAAATCTGGGACGAGCATGACGAGGTAGAGGAAGCCGTCCGAGAGGTGGACGGCAATACATACGTCATTGACGGCGCCATGTCCCTGGGAGATTTTTGTGACCAGTTCCATGTGCATACGGACTCGGAGAGTGTTTCTGTGGGCGGCTGGGTCATGGATGTGCTGGACTGCATCCCCCAGGTAAACCAGACCTTCCGGTATGAAAATCTGGAAATCACGGTTGGGAAGGTGGAGGACCACCGGGTGGAATCTATCCAGGTTCGTGTGCCGGAGGAAGTGTAATCCCAAGATACCATGTCTGATACACCCCTATGGCAGACCAATGGGAAATGGTGAACATCAACTGAGGAAAGGGCCTTTAGGGGGCCTGTATATTTACAGAAAATCCAGACTGTGATATAATCTCCCCAAACGAGACAAAAGGGGAATATCTATGGAACTGATCCTCCTGGGCACCGGAAGCGCAATGGTGACCCAGTGCTACAACACCTGCTTTGCCCTGAAAAACGGAGAAGAATTTCTTCTGGTGGATGCCGGCGGCGGAAACGGTATCCTCCGCCAGGCGGAGCTTGCAAAGCTGAACTTCTGCCATATGCACGACCTGTTCCTGACCCATGCCCACACAGACCATGTGCTGGGTGTGCTGTGGGTGGTGAGAGTGGTGTCGGATCTGATAAACCAGGGGAAGTATCTGGGGGACCTCAATGTTTGGGTCCACGACCAGTGCAAGGCGCTTTTGGAGCCTCTGTGCAGAGCGACCTTTGGCCCAAAGCAGGCCAGAAATCTGGGAATCAGGATTCATTTCCGGCTCATGGAGAACGGCACCGAGTTCACCGCCGCAGGTATGAAAATTACGGCTTTTGATATTCATTCCAACAAAACCAAGCAATTTGGCTTCCAGGCGGTTCTGCCCGATGGAAAGCGTCTGGTCTGCCTGGGAGACGAGCCCTGCCATGATTCCTGCCGGGAAATTGTCAGAGACTGCGACTGGCTCCTGACGGAAGCCTTCTGCCTCTACGATGACCGGGAGCGGTTCCATCCCTATGAAAAATTCCACAGCACGGCGCTGGATGCGGCGAAGATTGCCCAGGAATTGAATGTCAAAAATCTGCTGCTCTACCACACGGAGGATAAAACCCTGGATACCAGAAAGCAGCGCTATACCGCCGAGGCCCAGTCCGTTTATCAGGGCAGGGTCTATGTCCCGGAGGATTTGGAAATTCTGAATCTTTAAAGAAAATCGCCGCAGATTCGTCTGCGGCGATTATTTTTTGTGGTTAAATAGCGGTTTATTTCCGTACATTTGCTGACAAACGATTGCTTAGTCTGCCACAAGGTAGCCGGGCCAGCTGTTGATACCGCCGAACTCCCGGATGTTGGTATATCCCAGTGCTGCCAGCTTCTCAGATGCCTGCTTGCTGCGGTTTCCGCTGCGGCAGTAGACCAGAATCAGCTGCTCCTTCTGGGGAAGCTGGGGAATCTCTTCGTTACCGATGGATTCATTGGGAATGTTGATGGCGTTGGGAATGTGACCGCCGGAAAATTCCTCCGGGGTGCGAACGTCCAGAATGATATAGTTTTCCTCAGACTCCATGAGGGCGGCGGCATCGGCAGAGCTGATCTGCTGATAGCCGATATCCTTGGGAGCGGCACTGCAGCCTGCCAGCAGGAGCACCGAGAGCATGAGGGCAGAGAGCTTTTTCATAGGAAATTCCTCCTGAGTATTGTTTTGAGGGTAGTATACACCTGAGAAAAGGCACAATCTGTGATAAAATCACGAATGTAAAATACTTTTGGAGGTTTTGCCTGCAATGTCAGTATCAAGGATTTCGCCCTACGACTTCGTACATATCCTCGTTGGATATGGAAAATTCAACGGTGAAGTACTGAGAAAACAGGCGGGAAAGTTCTTCAATGCTGGGAAGCTCCACGCTGACAGCGCTGGCATGGCTGGCGTGGTGAAGCTGAATCTGTTCCCGGCTCATGCCATGGGCTACGGTCAGAGTGCCCCCGGGTCTCAAAAACTTCTTTAGATTTTTGAGAAGCTGCTCCGGCTGGGGAAAATGGGGAAAGGCATTGTAGACCATAATTGCATCAAAAGTTCTGCCGAAGTCCAAAGTGGCGGCATCTCCGCAGATTACTTGCGCCGAGGGGCACTTCCGGGCGGCACGCCGAGCCATTTCCGGGGAGAGGTCAATTGCCGTGAGACTGCGGACTTGCCGCATCTCATAATCCGGGAAGAGAATCCCGGTGCCGCAGGCCACATCCAGCACATCCTGCCCGGCGGTAATTCCTGCATGATCCAGGATCTGGGAAATCAACGGGGTGTTATGAGGTGCTGTCTGCTCCCAGGTGGGCGCGCAGTCATCAAAGAATCTGCGGATGGTTTCTGTATCGATAGCTTGTTCCATTACTGCACCTTCTCGAAATGGTCCGGCACCAGCCGAGCCTTTATGAGGACGAATACCAGGGTGGGAATCAGAATCAGCTGAATCAGGATTCCGGGCCAGCTGGTGACAAAGTAACCGGCAACCAGCGTTTGAAACACCACAGGCTTTCCGCCGGAGAACAGGAACAGGGCTTTGGCAATTCCGCCCACAATCCGGCCCGCCAGCATGGCTCCCACCAGGGAAAGATAGAGATTGGCATAGACGGATCTCCTGCGAACCACACGAATCAGCAGGCCGCTGACCAGTCCGTACACACACAGCTCCGGCACCATGGATACCAGCACCGGGGCCGGGGGCATAGAGGTCAGCAAAGAGGAGAGAAGCGGACCTAAAATTCCGCAGACGGCTCCGTAAACCCAGCCACAGAGCAGGCCGCACAGCAAAACAGGAATGTGCATCGGCAGGAAAATCGGTCCCAGCCCCAGACCGTGAAAGGCCATAGGCAGTACCACACAAAGGGCAATGCAGGCTGCGCACAGGCACATGGATTTGATAGACTGCTTTTTATTCAGCATACGTAATATCCTCCTTTTCTTTGGCTGTATTTCATGATACAGGGGAGAAAAGTGCCATGCAAGCCCCCTGGGGGGATGAATTTCAGAATTTTTCTGTATCAATCATCCCCCTGCGGGGCTTCCGGCGTGAAGCCTTCTGTGCTACAATGACTTTGTCGGGATAAAGAACAGCATTTATGTGCAGCTGCCTGAGATTTCGGTATCTTTTGGCAGTCCCATCCTTCCAATAGCCCCACCGATTCCCAGCAGATTCGGTGGGGCTCCTCCTGTTTTTATGGCGCTTTACAGGCGTGTACACAGGTCTGTCACCCAGCTGTGGATGGACACACGGCAGCTTCTGAAAGGAAAACAAAAGAAACGTTTCTATCTTCCTTGACGCGTGAATGACAAGGGCATATAATAGGGCCAGATAACTGTACTTTTTAGAGAAAGGAATATGGAATATGAAACGTATGGATAAGATTCAGCCCCTCACCGAAGAGATGATTGGAGCACTGGAGAGATTGGTGCACTATAATTCTGTGGAGGGAGAGGCCCTTCCCGGAAAGCCCTTCGGAGAGGGCCCCGCTGCCTGCCTTCAGGAGGCACTGAGCATTGCCCGGGAGATGGGTTTTGCCACCACCAATATGGACAACTACTGCGGCTATGCAGAAATGGGCTCCGGTGAGGATATCATCGGCCTGTGTGCCCACCTGGATGTGGTTCCTGCCGGAGAAGGCTGGAACACCGACCCCTTCACCCTGGTGCGGCAGGGAGATGTGCTCTACGGTCGGGGCGTCAGCGACGACAAGGGCGCAGTGATTGCCTCTCTCTATGCAATGAAGCTGGTGAAAGAATCCGGCGTGGCCCTCAACAAGCGGGTTCGCCTGCTCATGGGCTGCAACGAAGAAACCGGCTCCCAGTGCATGGCCTATTACGCAAAGCACGGTGAGCCCATCACCGCCGGATTTACCCCCGACGGAAACTTCCCCGGTATCCACGGTGAAAAGGGCGGCTGCAATATGCTGGCCCGGAGCAAGAAGACCAAGATTATTTCCATGAACGGCGGCTTTGTCAGCAATGCCGTGTGCAATCGCTGTGAGACCCAGGTTCCCGCAGCTGCGGTGGACGGCGACAAGCTCCGTGCAGAGCTGGCGAAGACCCCGCTGGCTTCCTGGAAGGTCACGGAGGACGGCGGCGTTCTCACCATCCAGGCCCAGGGCGTAGCCGCCCATGCCAGCACCCCGCTGCTGGGTGTCAATGCAGCCGGCTATACCATGAAGGCCTTGCAGGATGCCGGAATTCAGGATGATTTCGTGGACTTCTATATGTCCCACATCGGTGTGGACTGCGACGGTGCCGGAATCGGCTGCAAGGTGGCGGATGCCTACGGCGCACTGACCCTGAACAACGGTATTGTGAAGACTGAGGACGGCGTGATTTCCTGCACCATCGATATTCGCTACCCGGTGACCCTGACCCCGGAGAAGCTGCGTGCTATGGCCCAGCCCAACCTGGAGGACGAGAAGGGCTGCATCACCATTGAGAAGATTGGGGAGCCCCTGTTCTACCCCGAGGACTCTGCACTGGTCCAGAACCTGCTGAAGGCCTATCAGGAGGTCACCGGCGACATGGAGCACAAGCCCGAGGTCATCGGCGGCGGCACGTATGCAAAGTCTGTGCCGGGAATCATCGCCTTCGGCTGTGAGTTCCCCGGGGATGACAACCACATCCACGATGCCAACGAGTCCCTGCGCATCCGGGATTTCCAGATGCAGGTGGATATTTATGCACAGGCCATTGAGAACCTGCTGAACAACTAAGATATAAAATATTTGCCCTGGGGTTCCGTTGGAATCCCAGGGCATTTTTGTTATTTTTTCAGCATTTTCAGTGCCACTTCCATCATGCGGATGGCGGTGTCACGGTAGTCTCCAACCAGGTCAAAGATTCCATCCTCAGAGAGGACACCCCGGGCAAGTGTCTGAGGAATCCGGTGATCTTCCTCATCCTCAAGGTCCTGGTTCCGCTGGTCGCTGTAATAGTATTCCAGCAGGGCGGCGTAGTCGTCCTGCCGAGCTTCCAGAGCATCCAAGTGCTGGTTGAGGGCTTTCAGCATTTCCTCGTGGTCCACCAGGATGGTCTCCATCTTTGTGATGTGCTCATATTTTTCCATGGCGTCCTCCTGCGTTAGCCTTGACAATCAGGGTCGTAATGGCGGTAGATTCGATGACCGTCCAGGGCGAAGATACGATTGCTGAATTGACCCATGGGGGTCTGCTCCAGATTCTCCCGATAGATTTCCATGCGGCTGTCAATCATATCGATGAGGGACAGCAGCTCGCTTTCGGCGCACATAGGCACCACGGCGGCACCGTATTCCGGCTTTCCGTGATGGGAAAGCAGCATATGCTGCAGCAGCAGGGACTTCTCCTCCGGGACGTTCAACGCCTTGCAGACCTCTGCGATTTCCTGAGAGCCCATGACCAGGTGCCCCAGCAGCTGGCCCTTGGCAGAATACCCGGACACCAGGCCCAGGCCGGAGAAGGTAAACTCCTCCCGCTTGGCAATATCGTGGAGCAGGGTTCCGGTGAGCAGAAGATTCCGGTCGATCACCTGGGAATAGAGTGCGGCCAGCTCCTCTGCGATTTTCAGCATACAGCCGGTATGCATCAAAAGGCCGTGGAGGAACCCATGGTGGACGCTTTTGGCGGCGGGGATGGTTTGGAACTGCCGGGCATAGCGGCTGAGGAACTCCTGACAGACGGCTTTGTAGTCGCTGTCGGTGAGGGAGTCCACTGTGGCCTGGATTTCTGCGTACATGGCCTCTGCGTCAATGGGGGCCACCGGGACCAGATAGGACAGGTCCTCGTCAGGGCCGGCGGCGCGGATGGTTTCCAGGGTGATTTGCAGAGAGCCCTTAAACTCGGCAACCTGGCCTTTCAGGAAAACTGCGCCGCCTTCCTCAGCGGGGCAGACCGTGCAGTCCCAGAAAATGATGGGCATAGACCCGGTCTTATCGGAGACAGTGCCGCTTAGATAGGATTTCTTAGACAGGGTGGTCTTGATGACAGCGGATTGGAGAACGTAAAATCCGGAAATGTTGGTGTTTGCGGTCATGTCTCCAATGCAGATATGAGGCAGCTGAGGCTTTGCTTCCGCAGAAGGGCTGGCCCCGTCGCGCAGCCCTTCCCTGGCTGCATTTGCCACGCAGTCTGTGTTTGTAATCCCGATGTTCTTCATTTCCGATGTACCAGCCATAGTAGTTGCTCCTTCCGATCTTGCCGATAAAATCCATGTGATTGATAAGCCTATTCTAACTTTTTCGCAGGGAAATAGCAAGGGGGAAGAATGGAGGGGATATTTTATTCGGCGGCAAGGTTTATTAGGACTTTATGCTGCCGACGGGCGATTTCTGCAAACTTAGCGGCTCCGCCCCAGGTGTGGGTGATATAGGTCACAACGTAATCGGATTTTTGCAGCATCCACCGATTGCGCCAGGAGATTGCATATCGTGGGTGGATGGTCTCAATTCCCTCCGGCAGCATGGTATCGGAATAGTCCTCTGCCGTTCCCTGCTGAGGCAGATAAGCCAGCACAACGGCATATTGGATATAGGGATACTTCCGTTTTATATTACGCAGTACCTGGTGCACCATGGCATCAAACTGCCCCTCTTTCCCTACATAGAATAGATCAACGCTGTGGTTGATCACCAGGTCTTCCAATACGGTTTGCAGTTTCTCTCCAAGGGGTTCTGCACAATCACGGTGACCGAAAAATGTACAAACAGCCATAGTCTGTTCCTCCTGTGCATTGTTAGCGATATATCACTAATATTAGCATATTTTTCTTAGTTAGTGAAATATCACTAATATCAAGGAACAAAGTGACTTATCATATCAGTGATATATCACACGGAGGAGTGCCTATGGATACCAGGGAAGCAATTGCAAATCGAATTAGGCAACTCTGTCGTGAGCGGGGGATTACACCCAATGGACTCAGTAACCTTGCAGCGGTGCCGCAGGCTACAGTAAAAAGTATTCTCAACGGGGAAAGTAAAAATCCCGGAGCAGTAACCATCAAAAAATTGTGTGACGGATTGGAAATTACATTGGGAGAGTTCTTTTCCACCCCGGAATTTGATGGGTTGGAACAAGAAATTCGATAAAAACGTGGCTGGTGCAAGGAAAGCATCAGCCACGTTGTATTTTGGGACTTTCAGTCTGGAAAATGCCATTCTCTCTCGTTCGGCATCCCACACATTCATATATCGCAGGCTATGTATAGCCTAATAGTAGCACGCATAGCCCATAAAGTCCACCTGAATTGTATATGCTAAAGGCAGATATTTTTCAGGAGGGCTCATATGGATACGGTCATCGCAGTGAGAAATCGGATTTTGCAGCTTTGCGGGGAACGTGATATCAGTATTCATAAGCTTGCTATGATTTGTGCACTTCCTCCATCCAGTATTAAAAATATCCTGTATGGGAAAAGTCAGAATCCCAAACTGCTGACAATCAAGATGATTTGCGATGGTTTGGGAATTACGTTAGGAGAGTTCTTTTCCACCCCGGAATTTGATGGGTTGGAACAAGAAATTCGATAAAAACGTGGCTGGTGCA
>JAHHRT010000006.1 GCA_020025615.1 Oscillospiraceae bacterium
GGGGTTTTTGTTAAAGCGCATAGAAGAGAATGGCGAAGAACTGCAGCAGGCTTCCCAGAATCACAAAGATATGGAACACCGAGTGCATCCACTTCTTTTTGCTGCCGATGCCGTAGAGCACAGCGCCGATGGTGTAGGCAATGCCGCCGAAGAGAAGCAGCAGGAATCCGGGCAGCTGCATGACGGCAACCGTCTGCTTCACAAAGGGAAGTACAGCCCAGCCCATGCCAATATAGCAGATCATAGAGAAGACACTGTACTTCTTGAGGTCAATGGCAGTGAGGGTGATGGCCAGAGCAGTCATGAGCCACTCGAAGGCAAACAGGCTCCAGCCCAGCACCGGGTACTGGGGACGAATGGCAGAGAGAGCCACCGGGGTGTAGGTTCCGGCAATGAGAAAATAGATGGTGCAGTGGTCGATGACCTGCATGACCCGCTTTCCCATATTGGGCCGCAGACCGTGGTAGATGCTGGAAATCGTATACAGTGCAATCATAGAGGCACCGTAAATGGCAGAGCCGACAATGCCGTAGACATTGTGACGCAGAGCGGCGCGAATCACACACAGTACCAGCACAGCGATACCCATGGCACCGCCTACAATGTGGGTGACCATGTTTGTGATTTCCTCGCCCTTTGAGTAGTCCGGGAGATGGCGTTCGGACAATCTGGTTCGTTTCATGGTTAGTCCCTTCTTTTATGGATTTGAACCAAGTATAGCACAAATTTTTAGAAAATAAAGAAATAATTGTAAATTTACCGATGGGAAAGGCAGGAAACTGGGATTCTCCTCTGAAAACGAGCGGAAAATACAGCGTTCTCCATGTTCAATCCCGGAAGCTTCGGAAATCCACTGGTTTGTAGATTGGCATATTGCACAAAAAAACCGCATCTTTTTTGGCATCATAGTCCAGGGATAAGCATAAATTTTCATACTTTTTAGAGGGATATATGCTATAATATTATAGGCGGCAAGGAAAGGGACCCCTTAGCCCCCATCTAAAGGAGATCTTGATGAACAACATTTTATTTTTCCTGACTCCCAAAGCAATGTGCTCTTACTTATATGACGATTATACCATGCGGCAGGCGCTGGAAAAAATGGAAGTTGCAGGCTATGCGGCTCTGCCCATCCTCAATCGCCGGGGCGAATACCGGGGCACCTTGACAGAAGGCGACCTCCTCTGGGCTATTAAAAATGTGTGTTATATGGATATGCGCCAGGCAGAGGCCCATCGCATTATGGAGATTTACCGCAGACGGGATAACGTTCCTGTCCGGGTCACGACCTCCATGCACGATTTGGTGGACCGGGCATCCAGCCAGAACTTCGTGCCTGTGGTGGATGATAAGGATGCTTTCATCGGCATCATCACCCGGCGCGCGATTATTAACTACTGCCGGGACCTTATGTTCCCTGAGGACTGAAACCATTTGAAAAACATCCCCGCCCATTCCTAAATGCGGAATGGGCGGGGATGTTTTTTGATGCCCTTTTCCATGGTTGGGAAAAGGCTATTTCTGATAGGCCAGCGGGGTGTCCAGATACTGCTCCCAGAGATAAATCTCCGGGGACTTTCGCAGGCCGAAGGCCTCTCGGATTCCCTTGGACAGCTGGCGCAGCTTTGCCTGCATGGCATCCGAGGAAAAATACCGGGCGTTGCCGTCGGTCATGGCGTATTCCATGATCCGGGCCCGATCTTCTTCGGGGAAGCTCATGGAGTAGGTGTCGATGAAGGCCTCCTGATAGGCGCTGCCGTCTCTTTGCTGATTCTTGAGATAGTCCCGGTCATAGGCAAAGCCCGGGGGATTCAGCGCCTCCCAGCGGTCGTAGGCGGCACTGCGCAGCTGGATAAAAGAATCCATCACATGGAACAGCTCGTGATAGAGGGTATACTCCGTGTCGCGGCCCACCGTTAGGGCGATATAGACGGAATTGCCGTTGAAATATTGCAGACCGTTGGCGGTGTGCAGGCTGTCGGTTTCTGCCTTTCCGCGAATCTGCCGGGCCAGGCAGATATGAACGCCGTCATAGTCCGCTGCCAGGGCTTTCAGCATCCCCTTGGGATAGTGGGACAGCCGGGTGTCCAGCTGCTTTAACTCCCGCATGAGCACCGGAACCAGGTACTCCGGGGTAATGTCATAGTCCCAGGGAGTAAAGGTGAGCACATCCTTCCATAGAAGAATGTCAACACCATGGCGCTGGCTCAGCTGCCGGGCATATTCCTGACATTTGGCAAGCCCTGCAAGGTCAGGATTTTCAGCGGTATAGTATGGGGTTACGTAGTTTTGGGAATCGCTGCAGGGGGATTTTGCCAAATCCCAGGCGTAAAGCCGGGTAGAGCTGCCCTCCTGGCTCAGCAGATAGACAAGCTCTCCGGGCCCCTGGACAGCGGACAGGGGAACATAACTGCTTTCCGCCTTCAGGGAGGCAATGCAGTGCCCGGTATCCAGGTCATAGCAGCGCAGATTCAGCTGACCGCCCTTTTGGGTATAGGTGATGGTGCGATGGGACAGGGGCAGGAAGAAGCCCCGGGCGTCGGGGTCCTCGGGAACCAGGGACTGGGGGGTCTGACCGATCGGGCCGAAAACCAGGGATTGGGTGCAGCCCTCGGGAACGCTGGTATAACACCAATCTTCCCAGATGGAAATCTGAGGGAACCGGGTGTCATCATAGAGAAGCTCTCCTGTGGCGGTGTCCAGGAAGAGAATATGCCCTTTCTGTCCTTTGGGTACGATGGTGCATTGCAGAATGGAATCGTCCAGCAGTAAGGCGTCCATATTCTGGTAGGAAGCAATGCAGCTCAGAAGCACCTCCTGCTTGCCGGTGTTTCGGTCCAGGGCGCGGATTTCAGACCCGGTGCCATAGTAGAGGGTGGAAGTATCCTGAGACAGAATCGGACTGCCAATGGCATCCGAGGGGACAGTGAATTGCAGCTGCTCTGTGAGATCCAGGTTCAGCAGGGTTACTTCCCGGCTGGATTCGTTATAGAAGGAGACGCCGTCGCTGCCGATGTGAAACAGCTCCATCACCGGGTAGGGGAGATTCCCCAGGGGATATTCTCCCTTTCCGGAAAGCAGGGACAGCTTAGGTCCTTGGTTTCCATCGGTGAGGAGCAGAAGATCCCCGTCAAGCGGGGCAATTCCCAGACAGCTTTCCCCGGGGAAGGGGACGTCTGCAAGGCACTCCCGGGAGGCGGGACGGTCCATGTCCACTTGCCCCACAGAAAGGGTGGGAGCTTGTGGATTCTTTGGGGTGCAGCCCCACAGGACCAGAAGACACAGAAGCAGGGGCAGAAGCCCCCGCGTCCTCATTGATGCCGTGCCAGAGTGTAGTCGTCGCCCTGGCGATAGAAGGGGCACTGCTGAGACCGGGAGGACATAATTCGGTAGACCTCGTCCTCGTCCAGGTCCATCATGCAGTAGTATTCGTCGTATTCTTCATCGTAGTCATAATACCAGCAGGTATCGCACTGAGATTGTTCCATGGTTATTCCTCCAAAATGCGGAAGGAGAATTCTCCGTTTTCGTAGATCAGGCAGCTGTGACTGCCGTCCTTGGGAATGGACACACTGCCGGGGTTGAGACAGCGGATGCCGTTGTGAACCTCGTCAATTTTTACGTGGGTGTGTCCGCTGAGGAAGATGCTGCCCGCAGGCAGGGGCGGAAGGTTATCCGGGCTGTGATGGTGCCCGTGGGTGAGATAGAAGGTGCGGTTGTCCACAAGCAGCTGGGAAAATTCTGCCATACAGGGGAAGGGAAGCACCATCTGGTCCACCTCTGCCTCGCAGTTGCCGCGGACAGCAAGAATACGGTCCCGGTAGTTTGACAGCATGGGGATTACCTGCTTGGGGGCGTAGTCCTTGGGAAGATCGTTGCGGGGGCCGTGGTAGAGCAGATCTCCCAGCAGGATCAACTTGTCGGGATTTTCCGCTTCCACCAGCTCGCACAGCCGACGGCACCAGAAGGCGCTGCCGTGAATATCGGATGCAATCAGCAGTTTCATAGAGAAGTCTCCTTAAAAGGTATCGAGATAGGCGGTCACATCGAAGGGCCGCAGTTTTTCGTCTTTGCGAAGGTAGAGAGGGTGGTGGGGGTGGCCCTTTTTGCTCACAGCTCCGGCACAGTACCAGCTGGCATTCTGTGCCTGTCCGGCTTCCACCATATCCTGAAGACACTGGGGAAGGTAGGGCCGCTTCTCAATGATGGTGCCCCAGGCTGCCCAGATAGCAGGTTCCTTGGAAAGGGACAGAACATAGCGGAACGCTTCCAGATTCTCCCGGTGGAGCAGGGGATTGCAGGTTTTCTCCATAGCGTCTGGGTCGGTGGCTCTCTGGGCATAGACATTGAACATGAGGAAGCTGTCAAAGCCGTTGCCCAGGGCAATCCGTTCCACGGATTTGAGGGTGTTGTCCAGGTTATCGGGCTGGGCGGTGGAGGGGTTGATGCCGATGCAGATCAGGGGCTTTTCTCCCCGGGTGCCCAGGATGTAACGGTATTCGGAGTAAAAATTGGGGACATACAGCCATTTTTGAATGTCATAGTCAGGAGAAGGGGTGTTTGCGGCTTCCAGGGCCTCCCGGAAGGTCACAAGCTCCATCTCAGTGGTTGCGCCGCTTGGAATATGCATATTCAGACATCCTCCACAGTGGGGAACCACAGGCTCTTAGAGGGATCGTGGAAATCACAGCTCTGAGGGTCCCGGTTGGTCTGCATACACCAGGCAGCAAAGGCGGTGTCCAGGAAGGGATAGATGCCGTCCATAGCGGAGTGGACGGAAACAGCGCTGCCGTCCTTCATGTGCAGCTCCACAACGATATTGCCGCCGGTGACGATATAGAGCTTCTGGCCCACAATATCCCGGTAGTAATAGGTGCGGTCCTTCTTTCCGAAGGAGGAAATGAGGAAGCTTTCGCCGTCATAGAAGATGCCAAAGCTCAGATAGTATCCTGCAAGACCGATGCCCATACCCAGGACGATAATGCCGCCCACCAGCAGGACCTTGCCCTGGGTGACGCCGGTGACAATGGCGAGGATGCCCAGAATCGAGAGAACCGTTCCGAAGATGCCGTAACGCTTGGAAGCACGGACGGCAAGGCCGGAGCGGTGCTGGGCCTTGCTGCGGAACAGCTTTGTGAAGCTCTTATCCACCAGATAGCAGACCCCGAAAACTGCGGCTGCAATGAGAAGGGTCAGAAAAATTTGCATAAATGTTCGCTCTCCTTTTTCTCTTTCTACAGGTCAGCCCTGGGCCTGGGGAATCCAGTCCATATCCACGGTGACGGGGAATTCCTCCTGTGCACCGTCGGGGCCCTTGCTGAGATAAATGAGCAGCTGCTGGCCTGTCTGCTGGATTCGGACGGGGCCGGAATGTTCTGTGCTGAGTACATCGATCCGGCGGACGGTATTGCCCTGGGGGTCGATGGCCATGAAGTCCGGGCTGTCAGAGCCGCAGAGATAGAGATAACCGTAGTCTTCGTCAATGTGTGCGGCGCTGATGGAACCTTTAAATTCCGGATTCTGCCAGAGAATATCCCCGGTAATCACGTCCAGAGCCACCACAGTACCGTCCTCATTATAGTAGTAGGTGCCCTCAAATCTGCCGATGGGATTGATGCGGGGCGTTTCAGAGGCGGGGAAGTGGGCAGTCTCTCGGGTCCAAACCAGGCTTCCGTCGGGGCCGATGCCCTGGAAGGTGCAGTATTCCTCTGTGTCCTCCATCATGTAGTTGTACACGACCTGATAGGCAGCGTGGGAAAGGGCAACGGTTTCCTGGGTGGGGTCCGGCAGAAATTCCGTGGCCTGGGTGGCGGGGACGGTAGAGGCCTCTGTAACCGCCTGGCTTTCCACAGAAGCAGTGGGGGCCAGCGTCTCCGGGGCCTGGGGCTTTGCACCGCAGCCGGAAAGCAGCAGGGCGCAGCAAAGAATCATACAGTAACGTTTCAAGGGTTTTCCTCCTTAAGCCCACAGAACCAGGTCCACGGGGATGTCGAATTCCTCGGTTTCCAGCTGGGGCAGCATCTGAAATTCATAGCACAGGGCTACAGTGGGGTGATTGGGTTCCCGGGAAAGGAACTTGTCATAGAAGCCGCCGCCGTAGCCGATTCGGTGGCCCTGGGGGTCAAAGGCCAGGCCCGGCATGAGAACCAGAGCGGTTTCATCCTCGGCGACAGGCTCGTCAGAAATGGGCTCGGGGATTCCTGCATAGCCCTTTGCCACCTGGGTCAGGTCGTCCAGGTACAGAAACTTCATTTCTTCGCCGTAGACCTTGGGCACAGCCACCCGTTTTCCATCCCGGATGGCCTGCTCCAGCATGGGAACCGTGCGGACTTCCTGGTTATAGGGAAGATAGCCATAGATGGTCTTTGCCTTCTGATAGGCTTCGGATGCCCGGAACAGCTCACCCAGACGGGCACTGCGTGAGATGATTTCCTCCTCGGTCATAGCCCGCTTCCGGTCTCGAATGGCCCGACGCAATTCTTTTTTGTCCATGGAATGTTCTCCTTTCTGTTCCGCGGCCTTCATGGGGAGATCACGGACAGATCTTATTCAGATTATTCTAACACACTCCCACAGGCAATGCAATCAAAAGGGCCTGCTTTGCCGGAGAAAGATGGGAGACTGCAAAAACCGCCGCTTAGTACCATAAGCGGCGGTTTTGAAATCGGATATTTAAGACTGGTAGCCTTTTGTGCGGATGACATCCAGAACATCGGCAACCAGGGATTCGCACAGTGCGGATTTGGGCCCCTCCACCATGACTCGAATCATGGGCTCGGTGCCGGAGGCGCGGACCAGAATCCGCCCGGCGTCTTTGAGCTTGTCCGCGACCTGGGCCGTGACGGCCTTTACGTCGGGGTCTTCCAGAACGGCTTCTTTATTGGCAACCCGGATACTTCTGACTACCTGGGGATAGAACTCAAAGCCATCGCAGAGCTTGCTGAGGGGCTTTCCGGTGTCCATCATAATCTCCATGATTTTGAGACTGGTGAGAATGCCGTCGCCGGAGGAGCCATATTTGGCAAAGAGAATATGTCCGTTCTGCTCGCCGCCCAGGCTGCAATTGTGGGCACGCATATAGTCATAGACGTGCTTGTCGCCTACGGGTGTTCTGGCATATTGAATCTCCAGCTTGTCGAAGGCACGGTAGAGACCGGCATTGCTGAGAACGGTGGTGACTACGGTGTTCTCTTTGAGAAGTCCCCGCTCCTTCATGTAGGAAGCGCAGATGTACAGAATATGGTCGCCTGTGACGATGCCGCCCCGCTCATCTACGCAGATGCAGCGGTCAGCGTCTCCGTCGTAAGCAAAGCCTACGTCAAGACGGTTTTCAAGGACAAAACGCTGAAGCACCTCAATGCAGTTGGAGCCGGCATTTTCGTTGATATTATAGCCGTTGGGCTCTGCGTTGATTACATAGGTAGTGGCACCCAGTGCATCAAATACAGCCTTTGCAATAATCCAGCTGCTGCCGTTGGCACAGTCCAGGCCGACCTTCATTCCCTGGAAGGAGTAGAGCCCCATGCTGATGAGGTAGCCAATGTAGCGGTTGCGCCCGGAGACGTAGTCTACGCTTCTGCCTACCCGATTGCGTTGGGCCAGGGGAAGCTCGGTCCAGCTGCGCCCGAAGGCGGTGAGCTGCCCATCCAGATAGTCTTCAATGAGGGCGAGAACGTCGTCGTCCATTTTTTCGCCGTTGCCGCCAAAGAGCTTGATGCCGTTGTCATAGTAGGGATTGTGGCTGGCGGAGACCATCACGCCGCAGTCAAAGCCGTCGGTGCGGACGATGTAGGCCACAGAGGGGATGGCGGTGACATGGAGCAGATAGGCATCTGCGCCGGAGGCCACCAGACCGCCCACCAGATTGGCTTCCAGCATATAGCTGGAACGCCGGGTGTCCTTGCCGATGATGACCCGGGCGGGACCTTCAATTCCGGCACGGCGGCGGAGCTTGCAGTAGTACCACCCAAGGAATCGTCCGATTTTGAAGGCGTGCTCTGCGGTCAGTGTGACATTGGCTTCTCCGCGGAAGCCGTCAGTTCCAAAATATCTGCCCATCTTACAGATCCCTCCCGGTTTTATTCACGATGGTGCCGTCCGTCTTATAAATACTGTCTGGAGGCACAAATCCCCGGACACAGCTGGTCGGATAGACAGTAGCGCATCTTCCGACGATGGTGCCCGGGTTCAGGACGCTGTTGCAGCCAATTTCCGCATGGTCGCAGAGAACAGCGCCGACTTTTTGGCGACCCGTTTCAAACCGCTCCCCGTTCATCCGAACCACCACAGGGGACTGGTCAGACTTTACGTTGGAGGTCACGGCTCCGGCACCCATGTGGGCGCAGTATCCTAAGATACTGTCACCGACATAGTTAAAGTGGGGAACCTGAACACGGTCAAAAAGAATCGCGTTTTTGATTTCTGTGGAGTTGCCTACTACACAGTCCGCTCCAATCAGGGCAGAGCCGCGGATAAAGGCGCAGTGCCGCACTTCGGTGTTTGGTCCAATGATACAGGGACCGCCGATAAACGCTGTGGGAGCGATAACGGCGGTATTGTGGACCCAGACATCGGGGGCCAGAAGACGGTAATCTTCTCCAAGTGTTTTCCCAAGAGCGCAGATCAGCCCGGAGATTCCGTCCAGAGCCTGCCAGGGGTAGGAAAACCCGGCAAGATAGGAACCGGCGGCGCTGTGGGATAGGTCTAGCAGCTGGTTAATAGTGAGCATTTTCAAAATCCCTCCCCGGAAATTGCGAGATTGAGATTCTTATATGCACACTATACCAGTTTTGACAGTCTGCGTCAACCCAAACCCCCGATACCGTTTCGGCGGATTAGGGGTTAGACGGCTCTTCTGCTTCCTGCTTCTGGGCCTGGGCGAGAAGCTCGCTCATAGCGGCAAGCTCCTGGGCATCCAGAGGGATACGCTCCAGCATGGAAGCAAACAGCTTTACGGGGATCGGCTTATGACGATAGGAGAAGACGTTTTCGACAAAATACTCTTCACGGGTCATCGAGGGGGCGAACAGACGGCCATAGGTCTTGCGGCGCTTCACCAGACCGGCTTCGTGGATCAGCCCCTTTTTGAGAAGCCCGTTCAACAGGATGTGTACAGAGCTGTCTTTCCAGGTCTTACCCTCAGAGCAGTCCAGAAGATCCGAACGGGACAGGGGAGACTCAGAAGCCCAAAAAACATCCATAATTTCCATTTCGCTTCTAGTTAATTCCATCGCGACGTTTCCTTTCTATAACAGTATTTCTTATTATATATCAGTAAGCATACTATGTCAATTCTAAGATATATATTATTACCATTTTAGAAACAATATTTCTTGGCGAATTATAAATATATCAGAAACATTTGAAACTTCTTAAAATCAGAAAAAGGTAAAAAATGTAAATTGATGGCAGATGAGAGGGTGGGCTTCGGACAACTTCCGAGGGCAATTGGAAAATTCTGGAATACTCTGAAATTGTCGAATATACAGTCGAATATACATACGATAGAGTTCCGCAGCAGCCCTAAAAATGCGCATTGCCGGGAAACCCCTTGAGGGATTCCCCGGCAATAACGTGAGGCCTCAGGGTCTCTGATTTCCAAAAATATTTCCAAAGAAGCGGTTGAAATAGTCAAACCACTCATCGTAGTTGCCCTCGCTGGGCATGGGAGCTTCGGACTGCTTCGGGACATTCAGATCCTTAGGCTTTTCGTCCAGGGTGATGGAAACCTCATTGCGAACACCGCTGCGGATATAGGCGATGGTCGTGGTGTCCCCGGCTTCGAAGTGCCGCAGAGCACGGGTGAGGTCGGTACGGTTCTTAACCTCGTATTCACCCAGACCAACCACAATGTCCTTAGCCTGAATACCGGCCCGGTCAGCACTGCCGTTTTCTGCAACACTGACAATATAGGCACCCATGGGAATGTCGTACATAGAGGCGGCCTTGGGATCCATATCCTGAACGGTGACACCCAGGTAAGCACCGGTGACATAGCCCAGCTCCACCAGGTCATCTACAATTCCCAACACATCGTCGATGGGAATGGCAAAGCCGATTCCCTCAATGGAGGCACCGGAGCCGGTGGTTCCGGAGTACTTAGCGGTGGTGATGCCAACAACCTCGCCCTTCATATTAAAGAGGGGGCCGCCGGAGTTGCCGGCATTGATGGCTGCATCGGTCTGGAGCATATTGATGACGGTGCCGCCGGTGGTCACATCCCGGTCCTTGCCGCAGAGGTAACCGACGGTCTGGGTGGAGGTCAGCTCACCCAGGGGATTGCCAATGGCAACCACCATGTCACCAATCAGCAGATCCGTACTGCTTCCCAGGGTGACAGCGGGAAGACCCTCAGCCTCAATCTTGAGGACTGCCACGTCGTTGCCCACATCGGAACCGACCACCTTGGCCTCATACTCATTCTTATCGCTGAGAATTACGGAAACCTTCTCAGCACCTTCAATCACATGGTGATTGGTGACCACATACCCGTTTTCTGTGAGGATGAAGCCGGAGCCGGAGCCCTGGGCCACTACCTGACCCATGCGGTCGTGGGAGATCACACTGGAGATGGCGACTACGCTGTTTACATTTTTAGCATAGACCTGGGAGGGCGTCAGGTAACCATCGGGAGCGGCGGGACTGCCGGAGACGGAATTTCCGCTGGCAATCCGTGCGGTGTCATCCAGCTGCTTCTTGAGATCATGAATCTGCTGGCTCATCTGATTCATGTCCGCCTTCATCATGTTCATGTGATTGGCGACGGCTACTCCGGCGATGCTGCATCCGCCCACCACCAGAGCACCCACCAGAATTCCGGCGACCAGCCGCTTGTTCCAGGAATGGTGCTTTTTGTGCTTCTTCGGACGCTGGGGCGGATAGCTTTCATTGCCCCAGGGGTTTTGCCCGTTCATGTAGGGGGCGTTTGCATAGGGAGGAACTTGTCCGCCGGCGGGGCCGGACTGCGCTCCGTTGGGAGAAGCTGCGCTGTAGGGTGCGCTGTATTGGGGAGCAGCCTGCTGGGGCTGCTGAGGTGCGTGGGGTGTAGGGTTCTGGTCCTCATCTGGAAGGCCATATCCGTTATTGTCTTGGGAATTCATGGTGATGCCTCCTGTAATTTGTTTCTGGACTTATCATACGCAGGACTTATGAAAAAAATATGTACTGCGAAATAACGATATTTGAATAATAAAGTCACTGGTTCCATCATACTCACCTGGCTCTGCGCCGTCAAGAAAAAATCGCGGCAGCTGCTGCTGCCGCGAAAATTCGGCTGCTTTTTTACTTCTTGTGGAAGGATTTGCAGTCGGTGCACTGGTCCATAGAGGGATTTTGCTCGTGGGTCCCAACCAGGATCCGATCCAGAGAACAGTAGTTCTCGCCGGGGCAGTGATAGGCGCACTGCTGAACGGTACACTCAATACAGTGGTTTGCATGACAATCCATGAATATGACCTCCTTTAATTGGGTTCGCAGCTATTATGGCCCGGAAGACAAAAAGAAACCGTGGATATTTCTTCCAAATATTGCAATCCAGGCGGAACTGTGGTATTGTGAAGGCGAAATCAATGCAATAAGGAGAGACGCGACTATGGCAAAAATTTCCCCCTCCATCCTTTCGGCAGACTTTGCCAATCTGGAACGGGACATTCATGATATTGAGAAAAACGGCGGTGACTGGGTCCATGTGGATGTGATGGACGGCCTGTTTGTGCCCAACATCTCCATTGGTATCCCGGTGGTGAAGGCGCTTCGCCCGGTGACGGCGCTGCCCCTCGATGTGCACCTCATGATTGATCGGCCCATCCGCTATGTGGAGCAGTTTGTAAAAGCCGGCGCAGACTGGCTCACCATTCATGTGGAATCCGATACCGAAGAAAACACGCTGGCAGCACTGCGCAAGATCCGGGAGCTGGGCTGCAAGCCCTCCATTTCCCTGAAGCCCGGCACCCCCGCAAAGGCAGCGGAGCCTTTCTTGAAGGAATGTGACATGATCCTGATTATGACTGTGGAGCCTGGCTTCGGCGGTCAGAAGTTTATGGCGGATATGATGCCGAAGTTAAAAGAGCTTCGTACTGTCCTGGATCACGTGAATCCCCAGTGCATCCTGGAGGTGGATGGCGGCGTTGACGGCAATACCTGTGCCCTGTGCAAGGAAAATGGGGCAGAGGTTCTGGTGGCGGGCTCTGCCTATTTTAAGGCACAGGACCGGGCTGCTTTCGTGAAAACCGTCCAGGCCTGAGAGAACGGCAAAGAAAAAACACGATTTTCCCCGGCGGGAATTGACATCACCGGGAAACCTATGTATAATGTATTCGGAAAATTCCGGTTTTCCGTGTAGTTATTTTGGAAGGCTGAAATGCCTTTTACAAAGAAAGGAAATTTGCCATGATTTATAGTGCAGAAGTACAGAATATGTGCTCCGTGGCCAAGGGCGCCTATCACGGCCCCGCTCCCATTCCCGAAGAGGGCAAGTGGGTTCAGGCTAAGGAAATCAAGGACATCAGCGGTTTCACCCACGGTATTGGCTGGTGTGCTCCTCAGCAGGGCTGCTGCAAGCTGACCCTGAACATCAAGGAAGGCATCATCGAAGAGGCTCTGGTTGAGACTCTGGGCTGCTCCGGCATGACCCACTCCGCTGCTATGGCTTCCGAGATTCTGATCGGCAAGACCATCCTGGAGGCTCTCAACACCGACCTGGTGTGTGACGCTATCAACACCGCTATGCGCGAGCTGTTCCTGCAGATCGTCTACGGCCGCAGCCAGTCCGCTTTCTCCGAGGGCGGCCTCGCAGTCGGCGCTTCCCTGGAAGACCTGGGCAAGGGCCTGCGCAGCCAGGTTGGCACCATGTTTGCCACTAAGGCAAAGGGCCCCCGTTACCTGGAGATGGCTGAGGGTTATGTTACCCGCATCGCTCTCAACGATGAGGACCTGATCACCGGCTATGAGTTTGTGAACCTGGGCAAGATGATGGACTTCATCAAGAAGGGTGACGACGCAAACGAGGCTCTCAAGAAGGCAAAGGGCCACTACGGTCAGTTTGACAACGCTGTCAAGTACATTGACCCCCGTCACGAATAAGAGGAGGACTACACAATGGCTTTGTTTGAAGGTTACGAAAGAAAGATCGACAAGATCAACGGTGTCCTCGCTCAGTACGGCCTCAAGTCCGTTGAGGAGTGCCGTGAGATCTGCCAGGCTAAGGGCTTCGACCCCTACACCATCGTTAAGGACATCCAGCCCATCGCTTTCGAGGACGTGGCATGGGCTTACTGCGTTGGCGCTGCCATCGCTATCAAGAAGGGCGTAAAGACCGCTGCTGAGGCTGCTGAGGCTGTCGGCATCGGCCTGCAGGCTTTCTGCATCCCCGGCTCCGTCGCTGAGGACCGTAAGGTCGGTCTGGGCCACGGCAACCTGGGCGCAATGCTGCTGCGGGACGAGACCAAGTGCTTCGCTTTCCTGGCTGGCCACGAGTCCTTCGCTGCTGCTGAAGGCGCTATCGGCATTGCCCGCAGCGCTAACAAGGCTCGTAAGGAGCCCCTGCGTGTTATCCTGAACGGCCTGGGCAAGGACGCTGCTCAGATCATCTCCCGTATCAATGGCTTCACCTACGTGCAGACCAAGTTCGACTACTACACCAGTGAGCTGACCATTGTTAAGGAAATCGCTTACTCCCAGGGCGAGCGGGCTGCTGTCCGCTGCTACGGCTGTGACGACGTCCGTGAGGGTGTTGCTATCATGCACAAGGAAGGCGTTGACGTGTCCATCACCGGCAACTCCACCAACCCCACCCGCTTCCAGCATCCTGTTGCAGGCACCTACAAGAAGGAGTGCATTGAGCAGGGCAAGAAGTACTTCTCCGTCGCTTCCGGCGGCGGCACGGGCCGTACCCTGCATCCCGATAACATGGCTGCAGGCCCCGCTTCCTACGGCATGACCGATACCATGGGCCGTATGCACTCTGATGCTCAGTTCGCAGGTTCCTCCTCCGTCCCCGCACACGTGGAGATGATGGGCTTCCTGGGCGCTGGCAACAACCCCATGGTTGGTATGACTGTTTCCGTGGCTGTTGCTGTGGAAGAGGCTCTGAAGGGCTGATTTCCGGCTCTGATTGGCTGAATATTTTTAAGCTCCCCGTCCGGGGCCTGGGTTTCCAGGCCTCTGACGGGGACTTTTTGCGGCTTTTTTGGGGATTTTATAGGTGAAAATCAAATTAAACCAATGAAAATACAAAAAACGTTGCGTTTTGCTATAGAGATACGCTATAATAGGGCAATACAAATGAAGCCTGCGGTTTGTGGGCAGAAGGGAAGATTTCCATATGAAAAAAATATTGGCCCTGATGACGGCCTTTGGCATTACGCTGACGCTTGCTGCCTGCGGGGCATCCAAAATAGAAGAAACCCAGCCTACTACGGAGCAGCCTCTGTGGGCGCAAAGCCCGGAGTCTCGGGCAGCCCAGCTTGCGGAGTCCACCCAGCCCACTACGGAGCCTGCTGAGACAGTGCCTACCATTGTGCCTGTCACAGAAGCTGTGACGGAGCCTACCGTCTCGGAGACGGAGGCAGCCACGGAACCCACCGTCCCGGAGACCGAGGCTCCTACGGAGCCGCAGCCGGAATATGAGATGGAGGAGAAGTTCAGCCCGGTGGACGACACGGTCTATACCACAGACAGACCCAATGCCCGCAGTCAGGCGAATACCGATTCCATCTCCTATGGCAGAGTTCCCAAGGGAACCAAGCTGCACCGTGTGGGCACCAGCCCGGATGGCTGGAGCGCCGTGATTTATGAAGACCAGTTCTGCTACATTGCCAGCGAATACCTCACCACCGATGCAGAGGAAGCGCCCACAGAGGTACCTGAGGAAGAACGCAATCGGGTTCAGGAAACTGCGGTAGATGACCAGGTCTACACCGTCAGCGATGTGAATATGCGAGAGGGCCCCGGCTTCGATAAGGCCGTTCTCGGCAGAATCCCCGCCTTTACCGAGCTTCATCGGGTAGCCAGCTACAATTCCGGCTTTGACAAGGTCATTTATAAGGACAAGGAAGTCTATGTCTCTGCGGATTATCTCACTGCAAAACATCCCAGCGAATATGACCTGGAGGTTGCAGAAGAAACGGTGAATGATACTGTTTTCACCACCCAGGAGGTCAATTTCCGAAAAGCACCCAGAGTGGAAAGCGGCATCTATGGCCGAATTCCCCAGGGCACGGAGCTGAACCGAATTGCCATTACCGAAAACAAGTGGGCAAAGGTAAGCTACGACGGACATGAGGGCTATATCTCCGGGGACTTTATCACCACCACAGCGCCCTGATTGCTCAGAAAACAGAGCATCCCGGTTCCTTCCTGCACAGTCAGGGAAGAAACCGGGATGCTTTTTGATTTCTTGGAAAAAATTGATACATATTATTCACAGAAATCTATTGAAATTCGGGGGACGTGTACGTTATAATGGCAATGTATCAACCGTACCCACTGTGTGGGTAGAAAGGAAGAAATAAGATATGAAAAAGACGCTTGCTCTTTTGCTGGCCCTCAGTGTGATGATGTCCCTGGCGGCGTGCGGAAAGTCCAAGAAAGAGCCGGAGACTACGGCTCCCACACTCACCGAGGCTCCCACGGAGACTACGGTTCCCCCGACTACCGTTCCCCCCACCACAGTTCCTCCCACCACAGAGGCACCTACCATGCCGGAAATCCAGATTCCTGTTGTAACCGAGCCTGAGTATGAGCTGGATGAAAAATTCAAGCGGGTGGATGAGACGGTTTACGCCACCAGAAACGTGAATATCCGCAGCCAGGCCAATGTGAATTCCTATTCCCCCGGAAAGCTCCCCAAGGGAGAGTCTGTGAAGCGGATCGGCATCAGCAAGGATGGCTGGAGTGCAGTCATCTATAAGGAAGAAGTATATTACATTGCCAGCGAATACCTCACCACGGAGGCTCCCGCTGAGAGACCCCAGTCCTCCGGCGGCTCCAGCACCGAAAAGGTAACGGAAAGCGCAGCCAGCGGCACGCTCTACACCACTGCAAAGGTGAACTTCAGAAAGGGCCCCGGTACAGATACCAAGATTCTGTCCCAGCTTCCTGAGGGCGCAAAGGTCAGCGTGCTGGCAAAAACCAGCAATGGCTGGGTAAAGGTCAACTACGACGGAACGGAAGGCTATGTAGCAGGCGGCTACCTCACCGATAAGGAGCCTGAGGCAGAGACCAAACCTACTGAGCCTACAAAGCCCAGCGAATCTACGAAGCCCAGTGAATCCACGAAGCCCAGTGAGTCCACGAAGCCCAGTGAATCCACGAAGCCCAGCGAATCCACGAAGCCCAGTGAGTCCACAAAGCCCAGCGAATCCACGGAGCCCAGCGAGTCCACGAAGCCCAGTGAGTCCACGAAGCCCAGCGAATCTACGAAACCCAGCGAGGAAAACAAGCCCAGCGAGGAGCCCAACTCCGGCGACAATGGCAGCAATTCCCAGGACGATCAGAAGTAAGTTGATACATCTTTCAGCAAATTCCCAATCATGAATACAGCTCCCTTTGCTGGAGACAGTGACAAAAACACTGCTTCCTGTGAAGGGAGCTTTTTCATCTGCATATTCCAAAACAGTCAACAACAGTCAACAGCCTGGGCAACTTTATGAGATTTTCTCTCAGGAGGTGACTGGCTCTGCTGTGGACGTTTAGAAACCAATGCTGGGGTGGTGGTATCATAGATGGGCAATCGAGCGGACAGAGCCGGCGTGAGGGACTGTGAGCAGGGGAGAAGAGAAGCGGTTTGCATAGGATCCGTATTTCGATTTGCGGAATATAAAAGAAAAAGCAGCTTGTCAAAAAACAAGCTGCTTTTTATGGAGCGGGTGACGAGGCTCGAACTCGCTACCTCCACCTTGGCAAGGTGGCGCTCTACCGGATGAGCTACACCCGCGGAACAGGACTTATTATAACAGATATTCTGGAAATGTCAATTCCTTTTTTTACATCTTCTGCAATTTTTTCGTGGAAGCTGGGAGAGAAGGAAAAACGGGAGGGCCGAAAACGCTCCGATGCCCAGAGCCAGCGTGCAACGCCGATTCCAGGTTCTCTGCCGTACATTCCTGAAATTCGGAATCCAATAGAAAAGAAAAAGCAGCTTGTCAAAAACAAGCTGCTTTTATGGAGCGGGTGACGAGGCTCGAACTCGCTACCTCCACCTTGGCAAGGTGGCGCTCTACCGGATGAGCTACACCCGCAGGGAACATGATGTATTATAACAGATATTCCCAAAATGTCAAGGATTATTTTTAAAAATTCTGGTGTGATACCGGAACATCCTGCAAATGCATTTTACACGAATCTTTTGTACAGGAAAAAGACGCAAATCCCAAGAAAGCCTGGATAAATTGCCTTAGTTTAGTTCAATCGGTGCCTGCTGCTGGGTTTCAGCAGTGGAGACTTCCTTTCCTGGGACTGCGGAGTAGTCCCAGACATAGCCCAGCATCTCTCCGTCGGTGTGGGTTTGAAAGCGTCCGTATGCGGTGCATTGCAGCAGATCTACATGGACATAGTGATTATCCAGGTAGATGAGATTCCAGGTCCATGGCTCTGCGTTGCGGGTGCCGGTCATCACAAAACAGTCAAGGCCCACACTGCGGCACATGGCGGCATAGGTGATGGCAAAGGCCCGGCTGTCACCGACGCCGTGGTGGAGCAGGCTGTAGGTTGGGGTGATGGAGCTTTGCACCCGGTAGTCAAACCGCTCCATGAGGAAGGCGTAGAGCTGGGCGTATTTCTGATAGGGCAGGGCCCCTTTGCTGACATAGAGCTGGGCAGCCTCAAAGACAGGCTCCACCTGGCGGCGCATCTGCCGCAGGGTATCCCGGCTGGTCTGATAGGTAAACTGCAAATCTACCACCCGGGATGCCCCTGCGCCGTAGACCGCAGTGGTGACCTGGGGAATCTCCATGACGATTTCGGGGTGCTCCTGGGCGTAGTCATAGACCAGCTGGGCAAAATCCATATCCTTGTATCGGGAAATCAGCAGGACAATGCCGGTGTCCACCTGAGACAGCGCCTCTGCAATGGCTCTGGTGGCCTGCTCAATGTCAGAAACTCGCTGGACCTGCTGAATCTCCATAGGGGTGCGGCGGTAGGTAATATCCACGGCAATGGCGGGTTTACCGCTGTTTGTGCCGATCTCATATTCCAGACGCTCCACTGCATAGGAACCCAGGGGATCCGAGGCGGTCAGACGGTCGCAAATCATGGACATCCCGTTTTCTGCCATGGTCTGGGCGTACTCAGACAGAAAAATCACACCTTTGGCGGTGCCGCTTTCCACCATCTGCATGATAACCTGTTGAAGCTCGCTGTAGTTGGAGACCGTAAGGGCCTCTACCTGGAGCTCAGATCCCTGATCCTGGTGCCGGGTGACATGGACATAGCTGCCATCCATCCAGCTGCAGCCGCTTATCAGAAGGCTGACTGCAAGAATCAGAACTGCAAGTTTTTTCATGACAGCCTCCTTTACAGGGAGTTCTTTGAGTACCGGGAGAAGCCGTCGCCCAGTACCTGGTGGGCCTCCTGAACAATGAGGAAGGCGCTGGGATCGATTCCCATCACCAGTTCCTTGAGCTCTGCAATCTGCTGCTTTTTGACAGCAGCCAGCACCACTTTGGTGGGCGTATGGCTAAAGCTGCCTTCTCCGTTTAAGAAGGTAGCACCCCGGTCCAGCTCCGTTCCGATGACCTTGGCAATTTCCTCATAGTGGGGGGAGATCACCAGTACGACCTTGGAATAGTCAAAGTTATAGATCACAGCGTCGATGACCTTGCCCACGATGAAGGCAGAAACGCCGGTGTAGAGAGCCTTGCTCACATCGTGGAATACAATACCGGTGAGAACCACCACCACTGCATCGATGCACATGGAAATCTGTCCAATGGGCACATTGCGGTAGCGGAGCTTCAGCAGCCGGATGAGGATGTCGGAGCCGCCGGTGGAAGCACCGGCTACAAATACCAGGCCCAGGCCCAGACCTGTGAGGGTCGCGCCGTAGAGACAGGCGAGAAGAGGCTCGGGGGTGGGGAAGGGAATCAGGGCAAACAGATCAATGAGCAGAGAGCTGAGCAACATTCCCAGCAGAGAGCCGGTGAAGAAGCGCCTGCCGATTTTCAGGCCGCCTAAAATGAAGAGCGGGAGATTAAGAAGAATGGAAACAGTACCCACACTTCCTACCCCAAGAAGCTCCACAATGACCATGGCAAAGCCGGAGACTCCACCGGAGTTCATGTCATTGGGCAGAAGGAAAAGAGAAAAGCCAAGTGCAAAGATTGCGCTTCCCACGATGGTGGAAATGATCCACCCGAATTTATGCCATAGCGATTTCATAGGGGGCCTCCTGATCTTTATATTTTGGAAGCAATTCCCCGCAATTCCATCTGCGGCGAAATTCTGTCACAGATGGCGCTTGCGGGGGATTGCCCGACATTCCCGGAGAATGTCAGAATTAGATGTCAAAACTCTCCTGCTTTTCCTGCCGATCCTCGGGCTTCAGAATGGCACCGGCGGCAGGGATGGTCTTGCTGCGATAGCGGCTTTCGTTTACGATGCCGCTGCCTTCCAGGGGGAAGGTGTCCACAAGCACAGCCTTTTTCTTCAGGGCCATGACGGAAACGCCTTGGGTATTTCGGGTGACCTTGGGCTGAAGCTGGGCGGTGGAGAAGATAACAGCCCGGTCATCGCTGGCCCGGAGCACCATCTGGATATCCTGATCCAGCTGGGTCACAGTGACCAGGGGGCTCTTGTCGCTGTAGGCACCGGTGAGCTTTTTCCGATTGGTCTTCGTCTCATAGGCGCTGAGGGGCACCTTTGCCACCTTGCCGTTCTGGAAGAAGAACAGCAGGAAGCCCTGGTAGTCCTGGAGAAGGATTACCTTGATGAGGTTTTCACCGGAATCAAAGCCCAGCTTCTGAGGCAGATAGTCACCCAGCAGGGAAGCCTTGCTGTCCTCAAAGTCCGAAAGCTTTGCCTTGTAGCACTGGAACTGGTCGGTAAAGGCCAGCAGCTCCCAGCGGTTGGAGGCCTCCTGGGAGAAGTCCAGGCTGTCGCCTTCTTTGAACTTCTGCTCGCCGGACATCCGCAGAGACTGGGTGGTGATCTTCTTGAGGTAGCCCTCCTTGGAGAGGAACACAGTCACCGGGTAGTCGGGGATGACCTCTTCCTCCACCTCGGGAGTGGTCTCTGCCACGTCGTAGATGATTTCGGTTTTTCTGGGCTGACCGAACTTCTCAGATACGGCCTGCAGCTCCTTGATAATCAGGCTCTTGAGCTTCCGGGTGCTGTTCAGGGTGTCCCGAAGGTCTGCAATCTCCTGTTCCAACTGGTCAATGGCCTTGGTCTGCTTCAGAATGTATTCTTTATTGATGTTTCGCAGCTTGATTTCTGCCACGAAGTTTGCCTGAATCTCGTCAATGCCGAACTCGATCATCAGGTTGGGCACCACTTCGCTGTCCATTTCGGTTTCCCGGATGGTGGCGATGGCCTTGTCAATATCCAGAAGGATTCGTTCCAGACCCTTGAGCAGGTGAAGCCGCTCTTCCTTCTTGCCAATCTGGAAGAAGATGCGGCGCTTTACGCAGTCGGTCCGCCAGGCGGTCCACTCATCCAGAATTTCGCCTACGCCCATCACTCTGGGCATTCCGCCAATGAGAATATTGAAGTTACAGGGGAACTTGTCTTCCAGGGGGGTCATGCGGAAGAGCTTCTGCATGAGCTTGTCCGGGTCTGCGCCCCGCTTTAAGTCGATGGTGAGCTTCAAGCCGCCCAAATCGGTCTCGTCACGCATATCTGCGATTTCCCGAATCTTTCCGGCCTTGATAAGCTCTGCCACCTTGTCCATAATCACCTCGGTGGCGGTGGTGTAGGGAATCTCGGTAATCTCAATGAGATTGCCGGCCTTTACGTAGTGCCACTTTGCCCGGAGCCGGAAGCTGCCCCGGCCGGTGGAATAGATCTCCCGGGTGGCGGCTTCGTCAAAGAGCAGTTCGCCGCCGGTGGAGAAGTCGGGGCCAGGAAGGGTTTCCAGAATATCGTGGTCGGGATTCTTCATCAGGGCGATGGTGGTGTCGCAGATTTCCTTTAGATTAAAGGAACAGATGTTGCTTGCCATACCAACGGCGATGCCCTGGTTTGCAGACACCAGCACATTGGGGAAGGTGGTGGGCAGCAGTGCAGGCTCCTTCATGGTAGCGTCGTAGTTATCCACCATATCCACGGTGTCGCTGTCAATATCCTTGAACAGTTCCGAGCAGATGCTGTCCAGCTTTGCCTCGGTGTATCGGGAGGCGGCGTAGGCCATATCCCGGGAGTAGACCTTACCGAAGTTACCCTTGGAATCCACGAAGGGATGCAGAAGGGTTTCGTTGCCCCGGGCAAGTCTGACCATGGTTTCGTAAATAGCGGCATCGCCGTGGGGGTTTAACCGCATGGTCTGGCCCACAATGTTTGCGGACTTGGTGCGGGAGCCGTTCAGAAGGCCCATTTTGTACATGGTATACAGGAGCTTTCTGTGGGAGGGCTTAAAGCCGTCGATCTCCGGGATGGCCCGGGAGACGATGACGGACATGGCATAGGGCATATAGTTGATTTCCAGAGTCTCGGAAATGGCCTGCTCTGTGGTGGAGCCGTGAAGGCCCATAATGCCATCGGTATTGATTTTCTTCTTATCAGGTGCTTGTTTCTTCTTTGCCATAGGGAACCTCTCTTAGGAAATATCGGCAAGGTCCAGATATCTGGCGCCGTTTTCCGCAATGAAATTCTTACGCTCTGCCAGGCTGTCACCCAGCAGAACATCAAAATAGTGGGCGGTGCGTTCCACGCCCTCGGGCATGACCTTAATGAGCCGGCGGGTTTCGGGGTTCATGGTGGTCATCCACATCATCTCCGGGTCGTTTTCACCAAGACCCTTGGACCGCTGAATGGTGACCTTCTTGCCCTCCAGCTCTTTGAGGATCTGGACCTTCTCCTGCTCGTTGTAGGCAAACCAGGTCTTGTCCTTGCAGCTGATTTCAAACAGGGGGGATTCTGCGATATACACATAGCCGTCCCGAATCAGGGTGGGGCAGAGCCGATAGAGCATGGTGAGAATCAGCGTGCGAATCTGGAATCCGTCCACGTCCGCATCGGTACAGATGACCACCTTGTTCCAGCGCAGGGCGGAAATGTCAAAGCTGGAAAGCTCCTTGGCCTTTTTGCCCTGCACCTCGACGCCGCAGCCCAGAACCTTCATCAGGTCTGTGATGATAGGGGAGGCGAAGATCTTTGCATAGTCTGCTTTCAGACAGTTGAGAATCTTACCGCGGACAGGCATGATGCCCTGGAACTCGGCATCCCGGCTGAGCTTGACAGAACCCAATGCGGAGTCGCCCTCCACGATGTAGAGCTCACGGATGCTGGCGTCCCGGCTGCGGCAGTCTACGAACTTCTGCACCCGGTTTGCAATGTCAATGGAGCCGGAAAGCTTCTTCTTGACGCTGGACTTGGTCTTCTCGGCGGACTCTCTGGCCCGCTTGTTCACCAGAATCTGCTCGGCGGCCTTTTCGGCCTCCTGCTTGTTTTCGATGAACCAGACATAGAGCTGCTCCTTAAAGAAGGCGGTCATGGCCTCCTGGGTGAACTTGGAGTTTACCGACTTCTTCGTCTGGTTTTCAAAGCAGCCGATGGTAGAGAAGCAGTTGGTCACCATTACCAGACTGTCCTGAATGTCCTGGAAGATGATTCGGCTTTCGTTTTTGGTATATTTATTGTTGTCCCGGAGGAACTTATCAAAAGCGAAGGTGAATGCAGAGCGGACGGCCTTGTCCGGGCTGCCGCCGTATTCCAGCCAGGAGGAGTTGTGGTAATACTCAATGTGGTTGATCTGCTTGGAGAAGCAGAAGGATGCGGTGATTTTCAGCTTCATTTCCGGGCGGTTTTCTGCATCCCGGCCCCGGCGCTCGGTCTCCCAGTAGGTGGGCATGGTGAAGGCGTTGTCCCCAACCAGCTCCTCAATGTACTGGCGAATACCGTCCTGATAGCAGAATTCCTCGGTCTCAAACTTGCTGCCGTTCTGACAGCGGAAGCGGAAGGTGATGCCGGGATTGACCACAGCCTGACGGCGGAGCACATCCCGGTAATATTCTACGGGAATGTTAATCTCGGTAAAGACGGCCTTATCCGGCTTCCAGCGGAACCGGGAGCCGGTCTTCTTCCGGTCCGTGGGCTCTTTGTGGAGGCCGCCGATGTTCCGGCCCTTTTCAAAGTGAAGGTCGTACTTGAAGCCATCCCGGCGGATGGTCGCGTCGAAGTATTCCGATGCGTACTGGGTGGCACAGGAGCCCAGACCGTTGAGGCCCAGGGAGTACTCATAGTTCTCGCCGTTTTCGCCGTACTTGCCGCCGGCGTACATTTCGCAGAACACCAGCTCCCAGTTGAAGCGCTTTTCTTTTTCGTTATAGTCCACAGGGCAGCCCCGTCCGAAGTCCTCCACTTCTACGCTGAGGTCTTCATAGCGGGTGACGATGATGGTATCGCCGTGGCCCTCACGGGCTTCGTCAATGGCGTTGGAGAGAATCTCGAACACCGCGTGTTTGCAGCCTTCCAGATCGTCGGAACCGAAGATGACAGCGGGACGCTTGCGGACCCGGTCCTCACCCTTCAGCATGGAGATACTGGAATTGCCGTATTGTTCTTGCTGTTTTCTAGCCATAGTATATACCTGCCATAGATTCCATAATTTATCCACTATAGTATACGCATTTTTTGCTCGAAAGTCAACTGCGGTCCCCAAAGCGGGGGAAAAGCCCCCGGGAATCAGGGATGTATGTCCCGGAAAAATTTTGTTTTCCGCTCTTGTATTTTATCGTCTCTCAGGTTATAATAGCGAAAAGACTAGAATTGGAGGTCATAAATATGGCTGTTAAAATTGAGAAGGACACCGTCATCGGCGACATCCTGGACATCGCACCTCAGGCTGCACCCCTGTTCTTTGCAATTGGTATGCACTGCCTGGGCTGCCCCTCTTCCCGCGGTGAGTCCGTTGAGGAAGCCTGCATGGTTCACGGCATTGAGTGCGAGCCCTTCCTGGCTCAGCTGAACCACTTCCTGGAAGCTTACGAAGCAAACCAGGGCTAAGAAATGGAAATCGGGGCGCGCTGCGTCCTATGGTAAAAGCGGCTTCCCCCATGGGGCAGCCGCTTTTTCGCCTGTATTCGGTGAAGCCACACTATAATAAGGAGTAATTCTATGAATCTTCCCATTTCGGATCGACTGCTGGCCTGTGCGGGATTTGTAAACCCCGGGGACCGGGTGGCGGATGTGGGCTGTGACCACGGCTACCTGGGCATCCATCTGCTGATGCGGGGCATTGCCCGATCCGTCATTGCTTCGGACCTGCGCAAAGGCCCTCTGCAAAGTGCAAAGGACAACGCCGCACTCTACGGGGTGGCGGATCGTATGACCTTCTGCCTCTCTGACGGGGTCCGGGATATTCCCAGGGACTTTGATACCATGGTCTGCGCCGGCATGGGTGCGGAGACCATGATTTCTATTTTAGAGGCAGCCCCCTGGCTGCAAAAGGAAGGCTATCGGCTGATTTTGCAGTGCCAGATCAAGACCCATCTGCTGCGGCGGTATCTTTCGGAGCATGGCTTCCGGATTCAGGAGGAGCGGGTGCTCCGGGATGGAAAATTCCTCTATACGGTGATGGAGGCCCAGTGGGAGCCCGGAGGACAGGTCCTCACCCCGGGGCAGTGGTACATCCCGCCGGTGATGCTGGAGGCCCCGGATGAGAAATTCCCGGAGTACTTCCAGTGGGTCCGGGGAAGTCTCCACAAAATCGTAACCAGCCGGGGAGAGACGGCCCCGGACTGGATGCAGGACGCAGACAGAGAGCTTTCTGTTCTGGCGGAGCAGTTGAAAGGAGTGCCGGAAGCATGACGGTTTCGGATATTTTACAATATATAGAGGAGCTTGCCCCCTCTTACATGAAAATGGACTGGGACAATGTGGGGCTGCTCTGCGGAGACAGCCGCCAGGAGGTTACCAGAATCCTGGTGGCACTGGACCCCTTTGAGGATGTGTGCCGGGAGGCAAAAGAGGCAGGGGCCCAGCTGATTGTCACCCACCATCCTCTGATTTTTGCGCCCTGCAAGTCGGTGACAGAGGAGACCAGCGTAGGCCGGGCCATTCGATATCTCTGCAAAAACGATATCAGTGCCATCAATGCCCACACCAACCTGGACTGTGCGCCCGGCGGCGTAAATGATGTGCTGGCATCCAGACTGGGCCTTTCGGAGGTTCAGGTGGTGGCGCCGGAAGGAAAGGATGCACAGGGCCGGGATTGGGGCCTGCTGCGCCGGGGCGTGGTAGAGGAACAGACGCTGGACACCTTTCTGGCCCAGGTGAAAGAAAGGCTGGGCTGTCCTGGGCTTCGCTATGTGGACGGCGGAAAGCCAGTTCACCAGGTGGCAGTGGGCGGCGGTGCCTGCGGCAGTGAGCTTATGGATGCGGTGGGTGCGGGATGCGACACCTTTGTCACTTCCGATGTGAAATACAACCAGTTCTGGGACGCCCGGGACCTGGGAATCAACCTCATTGATGCAGGACATTTTTACACGGAAAACCCGGTTACAGCCATGCTGGCAGAGAAATTAACCGAGAGATTCCCGGAAATTGAGACACTGATCTCCAAAAAACACGGAGATTGCATGAAATTCTTCTGAAAGTCGGTTGATTTTTGAAGAAAAAGGTGTTAAGATAGATGGGCTAATTTTGTATTACTAATTCCAGAAGGGAAGATTTATCAATGTCCGGACATTCCAAATGGCATAACATTCAGAAAACCAAGGGCGCACAGGACGCAAAGCGTGCCGCTGCGTTCACCAAGATCGCAAAGGAAATGATCGTCGCAGTTAAGGAAGGCGGCGGCAGCATTGACCCTGCCAACAACTCTCGTCTGGCAACGGTCATCACCAAGGCAAGAGCTGCCAATATGCCCAACGACAACATTAAGCGGACCCTGGAGAAGGCTGCCGGTGCAGGCAATGCCGATAACTTCGAGTCCATTACCTACGAAGGCTACGGCCCCGGCGGTGTGGCTGTGATTGTGGAAGCAATGACCGATAACCGCAACCGTACCGCAGGTTCTGTCCGTCACCACTTCGACAAGTTCGGCGGCAACCTGGGTGCCAACGGCTGTGTGTCCTGGTCCTTTGACCAGAAGGGCGTTCTCGTCATCGATAACGAGGATGGGGACTACGAAGAGGACGACGTGATGATGGATGCTATGGACTGCGGCGCTGACGATTTCGAGGCCGAAGACGATGTGTTCACCATCTACACCACTCCCGATGACTTCAACGCTGTGGCTGAGGCCATGACTGCCAAGAAGTACACCTTTGCTTCCGCTCAGATTGAGATGGTTCCCCAGAACTATCAGAAGCTGGAGACCGAGGAGCAGATTTCCAACATGGAAAAGCTCATCGACGCCATGGAAGATGACGACGATGTGCAGAACATCTGGCACAACTGGGATCAGGACTGATCTCTGCAATACAAGATAAATCCCTTCCGGAATCTTCCCGGAAGGGATTTTTTGTGGACTTTTGTTGCTGAGTCGGAGAATTTGGAAGAAAATGTCAGCCGGTGAGAGATGGAAAAATAAAGGTAAATGTGTATATTGCATAAAAACGAGCGCACTTACCTGGGGGTTATGACGAAAATTCAATTTTTCTTAAGGACTATATTGACAAATTATGAACTGACGGTTATTCTTATAACAGAACTTAACATGAATGCAATTGGATTGTTACTGGTAGGCAGGCAAAACCAAATTCTACAAAAGATATGACGCTTTTGTCGGAATTTGGTCTTTTTTTTACGGAGGGTACAGAATTTGAAGGTACTTAAAGTAATCAATAACAATGTGATAAGCTGTCTTGACGAACATGGTCAGGAAGCAGTTGTGATGGGCAGAGGCCTGGGCTTCCAGGCAAAACCGGGCATGGACCTGGATCCCGGGGCTGCGGAGAAGATCTTCCATATGGATACCCCTGAAGAGGCTTCTCGTCTGACAGACCTGTTTTCCAGACTTCCGCCGGAGCTGCTGGAGCTGTGCACACAGATCGTGGACTATGCAAACCAGATTCTGGGCCGCCGCCTCAATAAATCCATTTACCTCACCCTTACGGATCATATCTACTTTGCCATTGAGCGGATTCGTCAGGGAATGGTTCTGCAAAATGCACTGTACACCGAGGTTCGGGTGTTCTATCCTGAGGAATATGCCATTGGCCGATATGCGCTGGAGCAGATCGACCGAAAGCTGGGGGTCACCCTGCCTGAGGATGAAGCTGCCAGTGTTGCCCTGCATCTTGTGAACGCGGAGTATGATCGGTCCATGAATGTGACCATGCGGGCGGCACAGGTGCTGCAGCCGATTGTGAAGATTCTGGAGGAGTTTCCGGGCCTTCAGCTGGACACCGGAAGCCTTCATTACGACGAGCTCATCGTCCACCTGAAGTTTATGGCTATGGAGGCATTTACCCAGGAGGGAAGAAGCTGGAACGGGCTGGCCCTTGCGGAGCCTCTGCGAGAGCGGGTTCCCGTGGCCTGGAACTGCGCACAGCTGGTCTGTCAGTACCTGGCAGAACAGTCGGGAAATACAGTCCCTGCCGATGAGCAGGCGTACTTAACCATCTGTATCCACCGCGCATGCGTTTTTTGATATAAGTGTGTGAATTGTCTTGGATAGAAAGGAATTTTACGATTATGGGATTACTTAAGAAACTGTTTGGCAAGCCTCTGGATGAGCTTACCGCTCCTGTTGCAGGCAACGCTGTGCCTGTGAGCCAGGTGCCTGACCCCACCTTCGCAGAAGAGCTGCTGGGCAAGGGCATTGCCATTGAGCCGACTGAGGGCAAGATTTTTGCTCCCTGTGACGGCACTGTGGATATGATGTTCGAGACCGGTCACGCTGTCAGCCTGGTGGCTGATTTCGGCGCTGAGATCCTCATCCATGTGGGCCTGGAGACCGTTTCTCTGAAGGGTAAGCACTTCACCATCCATGCTGCCAACGGCGACAAGGTGAAGAAGGGCGATCTGCTCATCGAGTTTGACCTGGATGCCATCAAGGCTGAGGGCTTCAATACCATCACCCCCATGCTGGTGTGCAACAGCGCAGATTACAACACCTTCAAGACCAATGTGGGCAAGGCTGTGACCAACAACGACGTGGTCATTGAGCTTTCTAAGTAAGGAGAATACCATGAAGCAAGGTTTAGGATTGCCGGTATTCCCCGGTGTAGCTATCGGCCCTGCAGTGGTTTATCGTAAAGCCCAGAGAACGATTCCTGTGGCCTGCGGCGATCCCGCTGTGGAACAGAAAAAGTTTGATTCTGCCCGGGAGACTGCTCGTGAGCAGCTCACCGCCCTCTACAATAAAGCAGCCCAGGAGCTGGGCGAAGACAAAGCTGCCATCATCGAGGTCCAGATGCTGATGCTGGACGACCTCGACTACCTGGAAGCGGTCACTGCCGCCATCCAGGACGGCGCCGCCGCTGCACAGGCAGCCCTGGACTGCGGCGAAGAGTTTGCCCAGGTATTCGCAGCCCTGGACGATGAGTACATGAAGGCCCGCAGCGCTGACATCCGGGACATTTCCCAGCGAATCAGCGACATCCTCTGCGGCAATGCAGGCTTCCAGCTGCCCGAAGGCAGCTTCCTCCTGGTTGCAGAGGATCTGGGACCCAGTGAGACCATTCAGCTGCCCCGTGATCAGATCATGGCTTTTGTGACCCGTCAGGGTTCTTCCAGCAGCCATACCGCCATTTTGGCCCGTACCCTCAACATTCCCTCTCTGGTCCAGTCTGACATTGCACTGGAAGAGGCTGAGGCGTGCAAGGTTCTGGCTGTTGACGGCTTCACCGGCAAATGGTACGCCGACCCCGACGAGGAAACCATGGCAATGCTCCTCAAGAAGAAGGAAGAGGCCGCTGCTGACCGGGAGGCTCTGGAAGTCTACCGGGGCAAGGAGAGCGTTACAAAGTCCGGCAGAAAGGTTCTGCTGTGCGCCAACATTGGCTGCCCTGAGGACGCAGAGGCTGCTGTGGCTGCCGATGCCGAGGGTGTTGGCCTGATGCGCAGCGAGTTCCTCTATCTGGGCCGGGACACCCTGCCCACCGAGGACGAGCTCTTTGAAGCCTATAAGAAGGTCGGCGAGATCATGGGCGACCGTCCCGTGGTTATCCGTACCCTGGATATCGGTGCAGATAAGCAGGTCTCCTATATGGGACTTGATAAGGAAGAGAATCCCGCTCTGGGCCTGAGAGGTCTTCGGATCTGCCTGACCCGTGAGGAAATCTTCCGTCCCCAGATGCGCGCCATCTACCGGGCCAGTGCCTATGGCAATCTGAGCGTGATGTTCCCCATGGTGGCATCCGTGTGGGAGCTGAAGGCTGCTAAGGAGCTGTGCGCCAAGGTTCGCGCAGAGCTGGAGGCTGAGGGCGTTCCCATGAAGGAAGTGCCCATCGGCATTATGATTGAGACCCCCGCTGCTGCTGTGCTGGCACAGGAGCTTGCCAAGGAGGCTGCATTCTTCAGTGTCGGCACCAACGACCTGACTCAGTACACCCTGGCTGTGGACCGTCAGAACGCCAAGCTGGGCGATTTCTACGATCCCTATCATCCCGCACTGATGGCTCTGCTGGGCCACATTGCAAAGTCTGCCAATGAGGCCGGCATTTGGGCCGGTATCTGCGGCGAGCTGGGTGCAGACCCCAAGCTGACAGAAACGTTCCTGAAAATGGGATACACCGAGCTGAGTATGGCTCCCGGACGTATTCTGGGTACCAGACGGCTCGTATGTGAAAGTGAGGTATAAATTATGAAAGAATTCAAGTATGTAATCAACGACCCCATGGGTCTCCACGCTCGTCCCGCTGGTCAGCTGGTCAAGGCTGTTGCCGGCTACGCAAGCACCGTTACCCTGATTGCCCCCACCGGCAAGGCTGACGCAAAGCGTCTGATGGCTGTCATGAGACTGGCTGCAAAGCAGGGCATGGAGCTGACTGTTCAGGTTGATGGTTCCGACGAAGAGAAGGCAGCAGCTGAGCTGAAGGCTTTCCTGGAAGCAAACCTGTAAATTTATTTCAGCCATTTGACCGTTGTGGGCCGACGGTCTGTAATAAAGGCAAAGAGATTTAAGGAGGAAAAACTCTTATGATGAGATATCTTCAGAAGCTCGGTAAGGCTCTGTTCCTTCCCGTTGCAATCCTGCCCATCTGCGGTATTCTGATGGGTCTGGGCTACGCCATGGCTCCTGGTGTCATGGGTGTTCCCGGTGCTGCTACTTCCGGTGCAATGTACGTTATTGGCTTCTTCCTGATCAAGGCCGGCGGCGCCCTGATCGACAACATGGCTCTGCTGTTCGCTATCGGCGTTGGCGTTGGCCTGTCTGAGGACAGCGACGGCACCGGTGCTGTTGCAGCCCTGGTTTCCTGGCTGATGATGACCACCCTTCTGTCCACCGGCGTGGTTTCCACCATTGCTCACGGTATGTTCCAGTGGGACGCAGAGGGCGCTCTGGTCAACACTGCTAAGAAGGTTGCCTTCGACAAGATCCAGAACCCCTTTATCGGCATCCTGGCCGGTATCATCGGTGCTACTTGCTACAATAAGTTCAAGAACACCAAGATGCCTGACGTGCTGGCTTTCTTCGCCGGCAAGCGTTTCGTTCCCATTGTTACTGCTCTGGTTTCCATTGCTGTATCCGTGGTTCTGCTGTTCATCTGGCCCATCGTCTTCGGCGCACTGGTTGCTGTCGGCAGAGGCATCAAGAGCCTGGACGTCTACGGCGTCGGCATCTATGCTTTCCTGAACCGTCTGCTGATTCCCACCGGCCTGCATCACGCTCTCAACAACGTGTTCTGGTTCGATACCATCGGCATGGGCGACCTGCAGGCATACTGGGGCGGCCTGGTCCAGGGTGACGTGTTCCACGAGGCACCCATTGACTGGTCTGTCGGTATGTACATGGCTGGCTTCTTCCCCTGCATGATGTTCGGTATCCCCGGTGCTGCTCTGGCTATGATCCAGACCGCTAAGGACAACAAGCGCAAGGCTACCATCGGTATCGTTGGTTCCGCTGCTGTCTGTGCATTCCTCTGCGGCGTCACCGAGCCCTTCGAGTTTGCATTCATGTTCCTGGCATTCCCCCTGTACGTTGTGTACGCTCTGCTGTACGCAGTCTTTGCAACCATCACTGTCGCTCTGGGCTACCGCGCTGGCTTCTGCTTCTCCGCTGGCCTGACCGACGCTATCTTCTCCGCATTCCTGCCCGCAGCTAACAAGAGCTGGATGCTGCTCATCATGGGACCTGTGGCTTTCGTGGTGTTCTACTTCGTGTTCCTGTTCGCTATCAAGAAGTTCAACCTGAAGACCCCCGGCCGTGAAGACGACCAGGAGGGTGAGATGAACATCGAGCTGGCTGACAACGACTTCACCACCATGGCTCAGATCATCCTGGAAGGTGTTGGCGGCAAGGAGAACCTGTCCTCCATCGATCACTGCATCACCCGTCTGAGACTGGAAGTTAAGGACCGTTACCTGGTTGATGAGAAGAAGATCAAGACCTCCGGCGCTGCCGGTGTGATCCGCCCGGGCAAGTACTCTGTCCAGGTTATCATCGGACCCAAGGTCCAGTTCGTCTACGACGAGTTCAAGAAGCTGGCTAAGTAAGATTCGTCTGCTTCCTATCTGAGGCCCACACAGATAACATAGGTTCTGCCCGGAGATTTTCTCCGGGCAGAATTTTTTGTTCCAGGGGCTGGAAGAATTTCCAATTATATGGTATTCTATGTAGAATAAATAGAAATTCAAGGGAACTTTAGGAGTGGATCGCCAGATTAGGCACATACTATGAAACGGGTAACAGTCGGAGGGATCATTCACCGCTCCGCAGACACCGGACGATCCATGAATACGGGGAGGACCCAGATGAACAGAAAGAATCCATCATCTTATCGACGGGCTCTGATGAGCCTGATTTGTATTTTTACAGCGGGCATCCTTACGGGATTACTGGCAACTACCATGTTCTTCCAGGATTTTATGGCAGCAATCCAGGCACCGCCCCAGGAGGAGCAGCTCACCCAGCAGGAGCTGGACCAGCTTATGGCCCCGGAGAAGGGGCCTGCCGATGCCCCGACCATGCGGCCTGAGGATGTGACCTTTGCGCCGCCTGAAATCCAGATCGGCGGTGACGACAGCAAGCTGATCAACATTCTTCTGATCGGACAGGACCGCCGCCCCGGAGAGGAGCGGACACGCTCTGACTCCATGATTCTGTGCACCGTGAATCCCGGCAATCAGACGCTGACCCTTACCTCTATTTTGCGGGACCTGTATGTCCAGATTCCCGGCTATGAGGATAACCGGATAAACGCAGCTTATGCCGCCGGGGGAATGCCCTTGCTGGATGAGACGCTGATGAAAAATTTCGGTATCCATGTAGACGGCAATGTGGAGGTGGACTTCGGGCAGTTTGCCAAGATCATCGACCTGATGGGCGGTGTGACCCTGGAAATCCGCGCAGACGAGGCCAAAGAGATTAACCGCCTGGTTTGGGGCAGCAGCCTCACCGCCGGGGTGCAGACCCTGAACGGGGAACAGGCTCTGGTCTATGCCAGAATCCGAAAGCTGGATAAGGATTCCGATTTCAGCCGTACCCAGCGGCAGAGAAAGGTCCTGACAGCACTGCTAAAGCAGTACAAGAATGTGGATTTCAGTACGCTCACGGCGCTGTATCAGGAGATTCTGCCCAATATAACCACGGACCTTACTCAGTATCAGATTGTCTCCTATGGCCTTACAGTGCTTCCTATGCTGAAGGATATGAAGCTCATCAGCCAGCGGATTCCTGCGGAGGAATATTACGAGGACCGGACCATTCGCGGGATGGCGGTATTGGTTGCAGACATGGAGAAGACCCGGGAGCTTCTGAAAACCTCCCTGGGCGTAAGCTAGTAAAGTATCCCAGTACCCCAAGCGCATAAAGCAGCTGCCAGTGGCAGCGAAAGTCAAAATCATTTTCCATGGGGTGCAAAAAGAGGCAGTCCAATGCGGATGCCATATCAGAAAGCAATTTAGAAACCACCGAACCCAAAAACCAAACGGAGTGTATCGAATTTCGATACACTCCGTTTTTTGTTATATGACTGTCCGCTCACATGGAAATATCCCTAGCAGACATTATATGTGGTTTGAATGTGCTCCATGATTTTTTGAAGATATTGATTGTCGATCAAATCCTGACTTTGATCAAATGGCTTTGCATCTGGCGCATTGAGAGAACACGACAGGAATAATACATACTGACAAAATGCAGAAACAGCAATATCCAGACGGAATTGTTTTTCACTAACGTGGAATTCAGGATTCTGCTTCATCTGATGATAGTAACTTTGCAAGAATAATGCAGCAGATTCTTCTGGTATGAAAAGACGATTGTCCCTATCATAAACAAAAGCAAACCGACCAAGATCAAGAAAATAGGGCAAAATATCTGCATATTCCCAATCAATGATCCAAATATTTTTGTCATCTAAAAGCACATTGATTGGAAGAAAATCGTCGTGAATCAAAGTCTGGGGCGCTTCAAAAAATCTTCGTTCCACAAAAGAAAATACAGAGGCATAATCAGGATAATAGGCCCTGACTACCTCAATATGTTTTGCAATTTGTTTTTTGAAATAGGATTCTGCTTTTTCGGTTCGACCGCCCACAGTCAGATAATGGGATTGAATATCTGCCAATGCTTCCCCAATGCGTTTACTCTCTGTTTCGCTGCATCCTCTGGCGTCCGTTCCATCTGCAAATTCCATTTGCACAAAGCAGTCACCATTCACAGAAAAACAATTCCTAATTTTCGGAACAGAAAAATGATGATTCTCAAAATAACAGGCATATGTGGCAGCTTCTTTTGCTGCGGAGCTTGTCTTTTTGAGAATAGTTTTTTTTCCGCTGTTTAAAAGGTAAACATCATAGATTTTATCAAGTCTTGTATCTACAAAGCGAAACACCTTCGCAGGGTCATAGATACCGCATTTCTCTAATGCAGGAGAAATGCAGGTAAACTCCTCTTTGGTTAATTGGCGATATTCATTCATATTAGATTCCTTATCCGGTGCATACAAGAGACTGTCTCCTATTTTATCCGATTGTCAGCT
>JAHHRT010000060.1 GCA_020025615.1 Oscillospiraceae bacterium
CGCAGACTGCAATTCCCAACTCCCTTTTCATGGTGTTTCCTCCATTTTCTCAATATCTACAATGCTTTCCAGGGGAATTTGGGTTCCATCGGTAAGCACCAGGGAATGTTCCACTGCATCATACTTTTTGAGATTCCCGGTAATCCGCACATAGGCCCCGCCGGCCTTCCGCTCATCGGGCTGAAAGCAGGTAAACACAGCCCCGGGATGCGTCTTGATTCGGGTCATCAGCTCCCGAAGAATCTCGTCCAGAGCTGCAATCTCCCCTTCTGCCAGTTCCCGTCCGTTCTGGGTGAGCCGTGCACTCTCCTGAATCACTGCCTCATAGCCTGTGAGCGCAGCAAAAGGGGAAAACTGAGCCCCCCGGTCAATCATGGACATCTGCGCCCGCTTCCGGGAGACATGGTGGGGCAGGTTTATGATATCGTCGTATCGTCCCATGGGTTCCTCCTAGGCCTTATGACCGCCAATCTGCTGATTGCGCTCCTTTGCTGTGGCCCCTTCTTCCAGATTCATACCCTTTAGAATGGCGTTTTTTCCATATTTTCGCCGGATATGCAGTACAGCTTCCTGGCGGCGGCGTTCTCGCTGGAGATATTCTTCATCCAGCTTCGGTTCCGGCTCCTGGAACAAATTGAGCTGCTGAGGCTGAGGGGCCAGCAGCACCGTTTCCGGGACCAGGTGATTGGCATTGATGGTGATGCGCCGCACCAGAAGATTTCGGTCGGTGATTTCATCGTACAGGGCCATGGCAGCCTCCACAATCAAACTGGTAGATGCAGTCTGACAGGTTAGATTCCGGGATCCATGGGCCCCCTTCGGCACTCTGCGCCCATAGCCGTCGATGACCACCGGCCCACGGTAGAGCTTGCTGATCTCCGGGTCGGTGAGATTATCAATGTCGTAACCGATGGCGATGACCAGCTGATCCGTCACCAGGCCCTTTTCCACCAGATCCAGGGAAAGAAGATCCGCCATCTCCCGGGTCACCAGCCGGGCTTTCTCCCAGGAATAGGGGTTCTGGAGCACCTGCCCGGAGGACACGCTGTTGGTGCTGGGCTTGTAGGCCTTCACATCCGCCAGGGTGCAGGGCTCCCAGCCCCAGGCGTGGTCAATGAGCAGCTCTGCGTTCACGCCAAAGAGCTTATAGAGCAGGTCTTCATTTTCAATGGAGCACCGGGCCACATCTCCCATGGTGTGCATCCCGTGCTCCTGCAACTTTTTGGCATAGCCCCGGCCTACCCGCCAGAAGTCCGTCAGGGGGCGATGGGACCAGAGGAGCCGCCGATAGCTGTGCTCGTCCAGCTGGGCCATACGGACACCGTTTTTGTCCGGTTTCGCCCGCTTTGCCACAATATCCATGGCAATCTTGCACAGATAGAGGTTGCTTCCGATTCCTGCGGTGGCTGTGATTCCGGTGGTGTTCAGCACATCCTGAATCATCCGCATGGCAAAATCCCAGGGGCCCAGGCCGCTGGACCGAAGATAGGGCGTGATTTCCATGAACACCTCATCGATGGAATAGACGTGAATGTCCTCAGGGGCCACATATTTGAGGTAAGTTTCAAAGATCTTGGCGCTGTGCTCCATGTAATGGGCCATTCGCGGCGGGGCGACGATATAGTCAATGGCAAGACCGGGCTCGGCTTCCAGCTCGTCGACATTCCAGGACTTCCCGGTAAAGGTCCGCCCAGGCGCTTTGGCACGACGCAGGGCATTGGCTGTCCCTACCTTTTCCACCACTTCAAACAGCCGGGCACGACCGGGAATCCCGTAGGCCTTCAAAGAGGGGGACACCGCCAGACAGATGGTTTTTTCCGTCCGGGTGGGGTCCGCCACCACCAGATTGGTGCGCAGCGGGTCCAGCCCCCGTTCGATACATTCCACAGAGGCATAGAAGGATTTTAAGTCGATGGCGAGATAGAGACGCTCTTTCATGCTCCCCTGCCTCCTGTTGATTTTCTTCCGTTATTATAGAACATCTGTTCACTATTGTCAACGGCAATCCGCCATAACCGAGGCGTTCTCCAATACTTGACAGTTCCATTTTCCGGGATTAAAATGGAAGAAATACAGGAGTCTACCAGAAATTGGAGAGAAACCATGAACTTTTACACATTCTTCTCATCCCCCATCGGTGTTCTCACATTGGAAAGCGACGGGCAGGCTCTCACCGCCCTCCGCATCGCCGGCACCGCCCCGGCACACACGGATTTTCTGCCTCTTTGGGAACCCATCACCCAATGGCTGACCCGGTACTTTGCAGGCCGTGACCCCGGCCCTTTTCCAGTTCCGCTGGCTCCCCGGGGCACTCCATTTCAAATGCAGGTCTGGGAGCTGCTGCAAGGGATTCCCTGGGGAGAAACCACCAGCTACGGCGAGTTGGCCCGACAGCTGGAAGTCAAAATGGGAATCCCCAAAATGTCCGCCCAGGCTGTTGGCGGTGCGGTGGGAAGAAACCCTATCCCCATTGTCATCCCCTGCCACCGGGTCCTGGGGGCGAAAGGCCAACTCACCGGCTTTTCCTGCGGACTGCCCGTAAAAATCGCTTTGCTCACCTTAGAGGGAATCCCAATTTCCGCACAAATGTCTAAAAAATCCGCTGACCTTTCAAATATCAGCGGAGCAAAACAGAGAACCCGCATCAAGGATATACCTTGATGCGGGTTGAGACTGTCAAAAAGTGGTTACATCCCCGTGGACGGAAAGGAAAATAGTGTGAAAGAAACCCATCAGGGGTGTCTTTCGCGTTCAATCAACCGACTTTTCAGAACGATTTGAAGTTCTGAAAAGTCGCCTCAGCGGGGAGAAAAGGCTTTTTCGACACGCTGAAACCGCATCAAGGATATGCCTTGACGCGGTTTTATAGTATATTTTGCAGGATATGAAGTTACTGCTGGGGATTTTCCCAGGGCTCCTGGGCCTGCTGGGTAGGAATCTGCTGGGGGGCTCTGGGGGGCATACCGCGGTCCTTCTGCCGATTAAAGAAGATAAAGAAGGGCTCAGTGACAGCGAAGATGATGCTGAGCACCAGGAACAGCACGGCATTCTCCGGGTCAAAGGAAAGATACAGGTCGTAGAGGGCCATATAGCGGAACACCGCCAGGACCACGGTCACAGGCACAGTCACCAGGGCCAGTCCGCCAACGCCAAAGAGCATACTGAATACTTCTCTGAAGAGCTGCTCTTCATCCATGCCATAGACTGCACCGGCTGCCAAATTGAAGACAGCGCCCAGACATACAACCACGATCACAACAGACAGAGCCACAGCAACAATCTTGAGGGTCAGCAGAACCTTCCGCTTAGACTTATTCTGCCCCCGGACCACATAGCGATACTGGTCAGAGAGGGAGCCCAGAATCCAGATGTTTGCCACGGGAATCCAGCTCAGCCAAGGGTGGTTAATCATACGCCGCTTGGCAACGGTATAAAGTCCCAGGGAAAACAGCACATAGGATACAATACTCAACAAATTGGTGCAAAGACTCAATCCTGTCCACAAGCCGTTGTCCAGCAGATAAAAAACGCTTTCCATAAATGAATTCCTCCTTCATTTGGGTTTGGTGGTAGTATAGCACAGACGGCGCAAACTGTGCAACCAAAATTTGAATTTTTGTATTTTTTGTCGTAAAGTTCTGATTTCCGGCAGGTGCAGGAAATCAGACAGGACTATGGAATAATTTTCGTATAGGAAAGGCAAAAAAGTCCTCAGAAACCGGAGAAAATCTCCGATTTCTGAGGACGCATAATCAATCCGGGGGTTGAACCATCCCTCTGGGGGCAGGCTCGGTTCTATGGGTTTTTACTGCATCAGCTTGCACACAAGCTCAGTGTAGGCGAAGGCATCCTCAAGAGGCAGCTCTGCCATCAGCTGTGCCTGGTAGCACAGGAGCTGTGCATAGTCCTTGGCCTTCACAGGGTCCTCAGTCATCAGACGCTGCATGGCCTTCACAGCCTCGTGGTCAGCATTCAGCTCCAGAATCCGGCCCACAGGGAAAGCATATTCGGGGTTTGCCCGCTTCATGTACTTCTCCATCTCGAAGCTCATGCCGGCATCGGGAGTCATGCAAACGGGGTAGTTACCCAGGTTCCGGGAGAGCTTAACCTCCTTCACCTGGTCGCCCAGGGACTCCTTCACGAAGGTCAGCAGGCCCTTGAGTTCCTCTGCCTTCTCCTCGGCTTCCTTCTTCTCCTCTTCGCTCTCCAGGCCCAGGTCCTCAGAAGACACGTTGCAGAAGGACTTCTCCTCGTAGGTTATGAGGGTCTGGGGGATGAACTCATCCACATCCTCGGTGAACAGCAGCACATCGTAGCCCTTCTTGCTGAGGGTTTCCACCTGAGGCAGCTTTGCCAGATGCTCCTTGTTTTCGCCGGGAGCAAAGTAAATCTTCTCCTGGCCCTCTGCCATGGCATCCACATACTCCTTGAGGCTTACCAGCTTACCCTGCTTGTGAGAGTAGAACAGCAGCAGGTCCTGGCAGGCTTCCTTGTGAGCGCCGTAGTCGGAGACGGTGCCGTACTTCAGCTGACGACCGAAGACGCCGTAGAACTCCTCGTACTTCTCCCGGTCGTTTTCCATCATGGACTTCAGCTCGCTCTTGATCTTCTTCTCGATGTTGCGGGCAATGATGGTGAGCTGGCGGTTGTGCTGGAGCATTTCACGGCTGATGTTCAGGGACAGGTCCTGGGTATCCACGATACCACGGACGAAGCGGAAGTGCTCAGGCAGCAGGTCTTCGCAGTTGTCCATAATCATGACGCCGGAAGAATAGAGCTGCAGGCCGCGCTTAAAGTCCTTGGAGTAGAAATCAAAGGGAGCCTTGCCGGGGATGTACAGCAGAGCCTTGAAGGACACGCTGCCTTCTGCGCTGGAATGGATGACACGCAGGGGCTTGTTGTAGTCGAAGAACTTCTCACGGTAGAAGGCATCATACTCCTCCTCGGTAACGTCCTTCTTGGCGCGCTGCCAGATAGGCACCATGGAGTTGAGGGTCTCCATCTCGGTGTAATCCTCATACTCGGGCTTGTCCTCGGGAGAATCCTCGGTCTTGCGGCTCTTGGTAACCTCCATGCGGATGGGGTAACGGATGTAATCGGAATACTTCCGAATCAGGCTGCGAATCTTGTACTCATCCAGGAATTCGGAGTAGTTCTCCTCCTCGGAGTCCTCCTTGAGCACCATGATGATATCAGTACCGGCGGCATCTCTCTGGGTCTCCTCGATGGTGTAGCCGTCTGCGCCGTCGGAAACCCACTTCCAAGCGGTGTCCTCGCCGTACTTCTTGGTGATCACGGTAATGGTAGAGGCTACCATAAATGCGGAATAGAAGCCAACACCGAACTGTCCGATGATATCGATGTCCTCCTGCTTCTCCATTGCCTGCTTGAAGCCCAGGGAGCCGGACTTACAGATGGTGCCCAGGTTTTCTTCCAGCTCGGCCTTGCTCATGCCGATGCCGTTATCGGAAACGGTGAGGGTCCGATTTTCCTGGTCACGGGTGATGGTAATGGCGAACTCATCTCTTGCAATGCCAACCTTGTCATCGGTCAGAGCGGTGTAAGCCAGCTTATCGATGGCGTCGGAAGCATTGGAAATAATCTCCCGGAGGAAGATCTCCCGATGGGTGTAGATGGAGTTGATCATCAGATCCAGAAGGCGCTTAGATTCCGCCTTAAACTGCTGCTTTTCCATAGTAAACAGGTCACGTCCTTTTTTGTAATTAGCACTCTTAACTACTGAGTGCTAACATTATACCGCATATCCAGGAAATTGCAAGCCCCCATAAAAAAAGTTCTTTGATTATTCATAATTATGTGGTATCATGTAAACTGTATTGGTATGCACAAGAAAAATCCAAATTTTTCCTTTGCTCCCCTGAAAATCAGTCAAAAAATACATTTATGGATATAAGGAGTATGCAATGATTACAGTCAGCAATTTAGGTATGCAGTTTGGCGGTCAGTGGCTATTCCAGCACGTTGACCTGCAGTTCCTGCCCGGAAACTGCTACGGCATCATCGGTGCCAACGGTGCCGGCAAGTCCACCTTCCTGCGAATTCTCACAGGTGAGCTGGATTCCACCAACGGTTCCGTCACCATCGAGCCCGGCAAGCGGGTGTCTGTTCTGAAGCAGAATCAGAACGCCTACGATGAGTACACCATTATGGATACCGTCATCATGGGCAACCAGCACCTCTACGACGTGATGAAGGAAAAGGACGCCATCTATGAAAAGCCCGACTTCTCCGATGAGGACGGCCTGCGCGCCGCCGACCTGGAAGCCGAGTTCGCAGAGCTGGGCGGCTGGGAAGCCGAGTCCGACGCCTCCCGGATGCTCCAGGGCCTGGGCGTCACCACCGATATGCACTATAACCTCATGGGCGACACCGACCCCAGACTGAAGGTTAAGGTTCTGCTGGCCCAGGCACTGTTCGGAAACCCCGACATTGTCATGCTGGACGAGCCCACCAACAACCTGGATATTGAGTCCATCAACTGGCTGGAAGACTTCCTGCTGGACTTCCCCGGCATGGTCATCGCCGTCTCCCATGACCGCCACTTCCTGAACACCGTCTGTACCCACACTGTGGATATTGACTACGGCAAGATCAAGATGTACGTGGGCAACTACGACTTCTGGTACGAGTCCTCTCAGCTGGTCCAGGCAATGCTGCGCAACAAGAACAAGCGCAACCAGGAGAAGATCGAAGAACTGCAGCTGTTCATTCAGCGGTTCTCCGCCAACAAGGCCAAGGCCAAGCAGGCTACCGCCCGCCGGAAGCTGCTGGACAAGCTGACCGTGGAAGAAATGCCCTGCTCCTCCCGCCGCTATCCCTTCGTGGGCTTCCAGCCTGAGCGGGAACTGGGCAAGGATATTCTGACCGTCAAGGACATTTCCGTCACCGTGGACGGCGAAAAGCTTCTGGACAAGGTCTACTTCTCCGTGGGCAAGAACGACAAGATCGCTTTCGTGGGCGAAAACGAGCTGGCTCAGACCGCTCTGTTCCAGGTGCTCATGGGCGAGATCGAACCCGACGAAGGCTCCATCAAGTGGGGCGTTTCCACCTCCCGCAGCTACCTGCCCAAGGACACCTCTCCCTACTTTGAGGGCAACGAGGAGGAGCTGGTGGACTGGCTGCGCCAGTACTCCGCCAAGAAGGACGATGTGTATCTGCGCGGCTTCCTGGGCCGGATGCTCTTCGGCGGCGAGGATGTGTTCAAGCACGTGAACGTCCTCTCCGGCGGTGAGAAGGTTCGCTGTATGCTCTCCAAGATGATGCTCTCCGGTGCCAACGTGGTCCTGCTGGACCAGCCCACCAACCACCTGGACATGGAATCCATTCAGGCCGTCAACAAGGGTCTGGAAGCCTTCTCCGGCGTGGTGCTGCTGGCAAGCCACGACCACGAGATGCTGAGCTCCGTCTGTAACCGTGTCATCGCCTTCCAGCCCGACGGCACCATCATCGACCGCTACGGAACCTATGATGAATACCTCTATTGGATGGAACAGCAGAAGGAGAAGAATTAAAGATGGAAAAGATTCTGGATATTATTACAAAGAATATGCAGGCCGCCTTTGAAGCTGCCGGTTACGATGCCTCCTATGGCCGCGTCACCGTCTCCAACCGTCCCGACCTGTGCGAATATCAGTGCAACGGCGCACTGGCTGCTGCAAAGCAGTATCACTGTGCTCCCATTGTGATTGCCAAGGCAGTCGCTGAGAAGCTCAACGCCGACGATTATTCCATGATCGACGCTGTGATGCCCGGCTTCATCAACCTGAAGCTCTCCGACCACTTCCTCCAGAGCTATCTGGAGGAGATGCGCACCGCTGAGGACTTCGGCGTTTCCAAGCCCGGCGCAGGCAAGACCATTGTCATCGACTACGGCGGACCCAACGTGGCAAAGCCCCTGCACATCGGTCACCTCCGCTCCGCCATCATCGGCGAGAGCCTGAAGCGGCTCTACAAGTACCTGGGCTACAACGCCATCGGTGACATCCACATGGGCGACTGGGGCCTGCAGATGGGTCTGATCATCGCAGAGCTCCAGGTGCGTCAGCCGGATCTTCCCTATTTCGACCCCGACTTCCAGGGCGAGTATCCCGTGGAGCCTCCCTTCACCATCTCCGAGCTGGAAGAAATCTACCCCGCTGCCTCCGCTAAGAAGAAGGAGGATGCAGACTTCGCTGAGAAGGCCCACACCGCCACCTTTGAGCTGCAGCAGGGCCGCCGGGGCTACCGTGCTATCTGGCAGCACATTCTGAACGTCTCCGTCACCGACCTCAAGAAGAACTACGACAACCTGAACGTCCACTTTGAGAGCTGGCTGGGTGAGTCCGACGCCGATCCCTACATCCCCCCCATGGTGGAGGACATGAAGAAGCGGGGCCTCGCCGTTCAGAGCGAGGGTGCCTGGGTAATCCCCGTTGCCGAAGAGGGCGACAAGAAGGAGATTCCCCCCTGCATCCTGGTGAAGTCCGACGGTGCTTCCATCTATGCCACCACCGACCTGGCTACCATGGTCCAGAGAATGCAGGACTTCCATCCTGACAAAATTCTGTACCTCACCGACAAGCGCCAGAGCCTGCACTTTGAGCAGGTGTTCCGTGCCGCACGGAAGGCCGGCATTGTGGCCCCTGAAACCCAGCTGGAGCACGTGGGCTTCGGCACCATGAACGGCAAGGACGGCAAGCCCTTCAAGACCCGTGACGGCGGCGTTATGCGTCTGGAGCAGCTGGTCAAGGACATGACCGACTTCGTCCGCACCAAGGTTGTGGAGAATCAGATTGTCGCTGAGGACGAGGTGGAGTCCACCACCCAGAAGATTGCTATGGCTGCCCTCAAGTACGGCGACCTGTCCAACCAGCCCACCAAGGACTATATCTTTGACCTGGACCGCTTCGCTGCCTTCGAAGGCAACACCGGCCCCTACATCCTCTACACCATCGTCCGTATCAAGTCCATTCTGGCAAAGTACGGCCCCTGGGAGCAGCTGCCCATCCAGGCACCTGCCAACTCCTACGCCAAGGACCTGATGCTGGCTGTCACCAAGTTCGGACCCACGCTGGAGTCCGCCCTCAATTCCTCCGCCCCCAACCTGATCTGTGCCTACATCTATGAGCTTGCCGGCTGTGTCAACAAGTTCTACCATGAGACCCGGATTCTGGGCGAAGAGGACGAAGGCCTGAAGGCCGGCTACAT
>JAHHRT010000061.1 GCA_020025615.1 Oscillospiraceae bacterium
TCCGCTCGGTATTTGAGGACTATCAGCGGGAGCTGCACCGCCGGGCACAGGCGCCAACCCCCGGCCCCTTTCGCTTCTAGGTCGGGTCGGGTCGGCAGGGCCGACGGCCAGAGCGTGCGTTAGCTGGTCGGTAATCGTTCTTTCCCTGACCCGCTCGGTATCGGCCCATGGTACGAATGGAGAGTTCTAGGTTGGGTCGGCAGGGCCGACGGCCAGAGCGTGCACAGTGCGGAGGTAGTCGTTCTCCATCCTGATTTGCTCGGTATCGGTTCATGGTACGAAGGGGGGGGCTAGGTTGGGTCGGCAGGGCCGACGGCCAGAGCGTGCGCCAGCTGGTCGGTGCTCGTTACGCCATAGGGCACCGCTCGGTATCGGCCCATGGTACGAATGGGGCGAAAAAGGCTCTCCCTTTGGGAGCAGCGAAGCGAATCTAAATGATTATGATTGCCGGGGGGCAATCATACCTCAATTTACTGGCACCCGTCAGGGTGACGGAGAGGGCGATGAGCTGTTTCGACGAGATACCAGGTTACAGTGTACGTACTGCACCCCAATTTTCAACTGCACCAATGTAGGGAATGGTCTTGACCATTCCGCATCGATGGACTTCGTTCATTCTGCAAGGGGAACGCCCTCCGGGGGGTAACTTTCTGTGCAGACAGAAAGTCACCAAAGAGCTGCTCAGGGGAGACGCTGAGTGTCACGCTCCCGCGTGCCAAGCCGCTCTCCCCTGAGAACCCCACTCGGCGCGCACTTGCCTACATTTTGCGATATTTCAGATGAAAACAGACAGAAATTGTTCGAGTTCGCCGCAGATTATATGGACTTTGCAAGTTATACTGCCGGAACGGTCAAGACCGTTCCCTACATTGGCACAGGGGTGAGTGCGGTAGGTACACTGCTACTTGGTGTGTAGACGGGGGTGCGGATTTACCCTCTCCGTCACCCTGACGGGTGCCACCTCTCCCTTCGGGCGAGGCTTGGTACGGCACATGCACTGCGGCCTGGTGTGTAGACGGGGGGTGCAGGTTCGCCCTCTCAGTCTGGCTCGTACCTCGCCAGCCAGCTCCCCCAAAGGGAGAGCCTTTATACCACGTACCGACACCGAGCGGGGAAGGGAAGTGACGATTAGCACTGCACTGGGCACGTAATAGCTGCCCGCCTTGCGGGTCGAGTGGGGCAGGGCAGTAACGAATACAGACCAGCTGGCGCACGCATTGTCTGTCGGCACTGCCGACACCGAGCGGTGAAGGGCAAAAACGATTAGCACTGCACCGAGCACGTATTGTCAGCGGGCACTGCCCGCATGGTGGAGGATGGGACAGGAGATTTTGTCATCCAGAGCACCTTGGGGCGGGAAGCGACACACATATATATTTAAGGAGGAAAACATGGAAAACAGAAACAATGAGGCAATTTCTTTGCAGCTGTTTGCAGATGCCGGTGACCTGGTCGCCGGTACGGAAAACTACGTAAACGCCAATACCGGCGCGGTCACCAACTTCGACGATACCAATACCATGAAGGGCGAGCTCAAGAGCTTCTATGATACCGAGCTTCTGGAAAACGCCCGGGTGGAGATGTTCTACGCCCAGTTTGCCAAAAAGCAGCCCTTGCCCGCCAACCACGGCACTACCGTGGAATGGCGTAAGTGGAACACCTTCGACCGTGCGCCCAAGCTCCAGGAAGGTGTCATCCCCACGGGCCAGAAGTTCGGTATGTCCCGGAAGTCCGGCACCGTCAGCCAGTACGGCACCTACGCCGCCATCTCCGATAAGCTGGAAATGCGGGCCTATGACCCTGTGATCCTGGGCGCTACCGAGGAGATGGGCGCATCTGCCGCCGAGACCCAGGAGGTGCTGATCCGGGACGGCCTGCTGGTGAACCCCAACGTCCTCTACTGCGACAACGTGAACCGGGAGACCGAGGCCGTCATCAGCACCCCCACCACCTGCGCCCAAATGAGCGCAGAGGATGCAGGCGGCTGGGCCCTGCTCACCGACCAGATGGTCAATAAGGCGGTGACCAAGCTGAAAAAGGACAAGGTCCCTCGCATCAACGGCAAGTATTACGCCGTCATCCACCCCTCTGTGGCTGAGGACCTGCGTAACTGCAAGGGCTGGCTGGAAGCCCATAAGTACGCCCAGCCCGGCGAGATCATGAACGGCGAAATCGGTGAGCTCCACGGCTGCCGCTTCATCGAGAATGTCTTCGCCCCTGTGCTGGAAGGGGAGTACGTCAATCAGCAGGGCGGCGCAACCTACGCCACCTACTTCTTCGGCAAGGATGCCTTCGGCATCATCGACCCCGAGGGCGGCGCGCTCCAGATGATCGTGAAGAACAAGGGCCAGATCGGCGGCCCCCTGGAGCAGTTCTCTACCGTGGGCTATAAGCTGGAAACCAACGGCTGCACCATCCTCTATCCCGAGCGGGTGCTGAGAGTGATGAGCTGTTCCACCTACTCTGCCGCAGATAAGGCGAACTAAGGAGGGCTGATGATGGAAAAGACAACGGATACCCGAGAGGATATTTTCATTCCCAGAGCGCTGGACGGTGAGGAACGCTCCCTGTTTGTCAGCGTCAACGGCACCAACTACCTGCTGCCCAAGGGCAAAACCTCCCGGGTCCCCCACGAGGTAGCAGAGGAAATCCGCCGCTCCTGGGCAGCTCAGAACGCCTGGGATGACCGGGCCGAGGCCCTGGCAAAGGCTAACTAAATTCAGGAGGTAGGAAGGATGCACTGTCCCGTGTTAAAGGCGGGGCGGGGAATGGTGGAGACCCAGGACCTGTTCTTCGGTCTCCACCGCAAGCCCCGAATCCGGCCCGGTGAATTTTACGATATGAAAAACCTCACCTCCGACCAGACCCCGGTGATGAGTCCCCGGCGGCCCCGGGGTGTGGTGATCCCCAAGGGGGACTTTCAGGGCCTGGCGGGGAAGGATACCCTCTATTATGTGGAGGGTTCGGCGCTGGTGATGAACGGCTTCCGGCTGGAATTGGGGCTTTCCCGGAAGCCCCAGGACTGTCCCAAGCAGCTGATTTCCATGGGTGCTTACCTCATCATTCTGCCGGATAAGAAGTACGTCAATACCGCCGACCCCCAGGATTTCGGCAGTATGGAGGCGGAGGTTGCCACCGCCGGGCCTGTGACCGTTTCCCAGTGCGGCCTGGACGGGGAAGAGATTCTGCCGGAGTTTGTAGGCCCCGACCTTCCCAAGGCACCCGGCGATCGGAGCTATTGGCTGGATACCGGGTCCCAGGTGCTCAAGCAGTACGCCAAGGCCACGGATTTGTGGATCGTGGTGGAAAATCCCTATGTGAAGCTGTCCTGCCCCGGCATCGGAAAGGGCTTTTCCCGCTATGACGGGGTGCAGATTTCCGGCCTCACGGACCCGGAGCTGAAGGAGCTCAACGGCGCAAACATCCTCTATGAGCGGGGAGAGGACTTCGTGGTGGTTCCCGGGCTGCTGTCCCGGAAGCTCACCCAGGAGACCCCGGTGCGCCTGCGCAGAGCCGTTCCCCAAATGGACTTTGTGGTGGAAAGCGGGAACCGCCTGTGGGGCTGCCGCTACGGCCCCAACGAAACCGGGAAGGTGGTCAACGAGATTTACGCCAGTAAGCTGGGGGACTTTAAAAATTGGAGCTGCTATCTGGGGATCTCTACGGACAGCTACACCGTTTCCTTAGGCTCCGACGGCCCCTTCACCGGGGCGGTGACCCTTGGGGGACACCCCCTGTTTTTTAAGGAGAAGTGCGTGCACAAGGTCTTCGGACAGATGCCCGCCAACTTCCAGGTCCAGACCCAGGACTGCCGGGGGGTCCAGGCAGGGTGCCAGCGAAGCCTTGCCATTGTGGGCGATGTGCTCTACTACAAAAGCCCCTCGGGTATCTGCGCCTATGACGGCTCCCTGCCCAGAGTGGTCTCGGAGCCCCTGGGAGATACGGCCTGCGGCAAGGCCGTGGGGGCGGCCCTGGGAAACAAATACTATGTGTCCATGGAGCAGGAGCAGGGCTGGGAGCTTCTGGTCTTCGACACCGCCCGGGGCCTGTGGCATAAAGAAGACGATTTGGCGGCCTACCTCATGTGCCCCTGCCGGGAGGAGCTGTTCTGTGTGGATGAACAGGGACGGCTGCTGGCAATGCTGGGAACGGTGGGGGAGCCGGAAGGCCCGGTTTCCTGGATGGCCCAGTCCGGGGTCCTGGGGGTCAGCCTGCCGGGCAACAAATATCTGGGACGGCTGGGGCTTCGGATGCTTCTGGACCCGGGCAGCCGGGTGACGGTCCAGGCCCAATATGATTCCGTTGGCCCCTGGGAGGATTTGGGCACGGTGCAGGGGATGAACCTGCGCAGTTTTGTGCTTCCCGTGGTGCCCCGGCGGTGCGACCACCTGCGGCTGCGGCTCCTGGGTGAGGGAAACGCCATGCTGTTCAGCGTGACCAAGACGGTGATGCCCGGCAGCGACACGGTGTAAAGGAGGAAATCAGATGGTTGTAATCGAGCCGCCCAGATGGAGCGGCGGCAGTGAGAAGGAGCAGCTGCAGGCCCTGCAAAGCTATCTCCACCGCACAGCCCAGCAGCTCCAATGGGCCTTTGATACCCTGAGCCCCGGGGCAGAGCCGGAGCCGCTGGGGGGCCGGATTCCTCAGACACCTCAGGAAAACGCCCAGGCAGTGTTTGCGGGCATCAAAAACCTCATTATCAAAAGTGCGGATATCGTGGAAGCCTACAGCACGGTGATCTCCAAACGCCTGGGGGGCACCTACCTGGCAAAGTCGGAGTTCGGCACCTACCGGGAGCAGACCGCCCAGACCATCCAGGCGGACAGCCAGCGGATCACCCAGCTGTTTGAACATCAGCAGTCCTTGCAGGATACTCTGGACAGCCTCTATGACGAGACCCGGGCCTCCAAGGCCTATCTGCGGTCCGGCAGTCTGGGCCAGGATGCCCAGGGAAACCCGGTTTACGGCCTGGAAGTGGGCCAGACCAACACCCTGGAGGGAAAACCCGTATTTCAGAAGTTTGCCCGCTTTACGGCGGACCGGCTGAGCTTCTTTGACAGCAGCGATGTGGAGGTGGCGTTCATCTCCGATGATAAGCTCTATATCTCCAACGCCCAGATTGGGGGCGCTTTGGAAATCGGCGGGCAGTTCAAAATCTACAGCGGAAACGGTCTGGTATTCCAGTGGACAGGAGGGAACCCGTAATGGAAGGCAGCATAGAATTAAAGGGAAGCGGGGCGCTGAAAGGCAGAATCCAGTGGCAGACCCGGGGAAATCTCCTGGATGCCCAGTGCTTCCTTTGGGCCGGGAACGGCTCCCAGCTCCGGGGAAGCATCCAAGGGACCCTCACCGCAGGAGATCGGCAGGTCTCCATTTGCCTGGATCGGGCCGAGCCATACGAAGTGCTGGCGGCGGCCATCCGGGGTGCCCGGATTGCAGGGGAAATCCCTGTCCGGGCGGAGATCACCGGGCCTGGGTGCAGCCTGGAAGGCGGTGAGAGGATTTCCGGGGTTCGGAGCCTTTCAGAACCCGTTTCGCCCTCGGAAATGACCCTCAGTGCCAAGGTGGTGCAGATGGGAAAGAAGCTGCACATCTACATGGACCGGGCTGCGCCCGACTGCGTCCACAAGCTCACCGCCCAGTTTGGCGGAGAGACCCTGCTGCTGGGGGAGAATCTGGAGAGCGGCTTTGTCTGGCAGGTGCCGGATCTGGCGGCAGAGTGCCCCGATGCCCTCACCGGCACCTGTATCCTCACCTGCGCCACCTATCAGGGCGGCACCTACCTGGGAAGCACCCAGGGGGCGGTGACCTTGCAGGTGCCGGAGCCTGCCCGCCCAGTGCCGGAGGCTTCCCAGGCGGTACTGGGAAGCCCTCTGACCGTCCGCTGCCCGCGGGCATCCCAGAATTTTACCACCCAAACCAATCTGATTTGGAAGGGGACAACCTATCCCATGGGCACCGGGGAGCTGGTCACCTGGACACCGCCCTATGCCCTGGCAAAGGCCATCCCCAATCTGACACAGGCCCAGGGAGAGATTCAGTGCATCACCTACAACGGCACGGCCCAGGTGGGGGATATCCGGGTGCGGCTGCCTGTGGTGGTGCCGGACAATGAAGTGACCAAGCCCAAAATCCAGTCGGTCACCCTGGAGCCTCTGGCAGAAGGTCCCATTTTACAGGGGCTTTATCTCCGGGGCAAGACCGGGGTGCGGGCCAGCATCCAGGCGGTTTCGGAGTACGCCCAGGTCGTGCAGTACAGTCTGCGGGTGGGAAGCCGCAGGGCGGCGGGAAATCCCGCGGTTGTGGAGGTTCTTTCCGAAGCGGGGGAGCTGCGGGTCACGGCAGTTGTGACGGACAGCCGGGGCTTTTCCGCCCAGTGGGAGAGCAGCATCCAGGTGCTGCCCTATGAGCGGCCCCGAATCGTCCCGGATACCGGGGCGGAACGGGTAATCTGTGAGCGGGCGGATGAGAAGGGCAATATCAGCCCCCAGGGAACCTATCTGGCAATTCGGGCGGGCTGCCGCTTTTCCGGCATCCCCGGCCCCGAGGGAGAGCGCAACGGCTGCACCCTCCGCTACCGCTGGAAGCGGTCGAAGGAGCCGGACTTTGGACAGTGGATTTCCCTGGGAGAGGGCCGGGTGTCTCAGGTAATTGCCGGGGTGGTGCGGGACCCTCAGACAGCCTACGAGGTGGAGCTTTCTGCCCTGGATCGGCTGGGGGGAGAGCACCGGATGCACTTTGCCATTATGACCCAGGCGGTGAGCTTTGTCCTCTACAACGGGGCAGACGGGGCGGCCTTTGGCAAATACCCCGAAATGCCCCATGTGGTGGATGTGGCAAAGCACATGACTCTGCTGGTGCGGGGAAAGCTGGAGGTCCGGGGGGAGCGGTGGCAGGACCTGGGACTTTCTCAGGAGGTGCGGCCCTCGTCTTCTCCCTATGGCAGGGCGGAGGGCTGTGCCCTGCGGGTATCTGCGGGCAATCAGGTCTATGTGGCGGCAAGCTGCGGTCTTAGCTGGGAGCATCACCCGGTACTGGTAAACCGAACGCCTATTCCCAAGGCCCTTCGCCCGGCCCGGACGGTCTGCGCCCTCTGCCCCTGCGAAGGGGGAAATGTGCTGCTCACCGTGGACCCTGCCGGGGAAATCCGGGTGGCGGAGGTCACCGGGACCCGGAATCCCGGCTGGATCGATGGGTGGCTCACCTATTTTCTATAAGGAGGATGCAATGGAGAAAAAGAAATACACCCCCGGTCAGGCAGTTCAGGATGCCCAGCAGGCGGTGGAGGAGCACAAGGGCAAAAAGCCCGGGGCGTATCACTCCCAGTGGAAGGACGCGGCGGACTCCCTGCTGGGGCAGATTCAGAACCGGGACCCCTTTCGCTATGATGCGGGCCGGGACCCTCTCTACCGCCAGGCGGTGGACCGCTATGTGCGCCTGGGCCGGGAAGCCATGATGGACACGGTGGGAAAGGTCACGTCCCTCACCGGGGGCTATGCCAATTCCTATGCCCAGACTGCGGGCCAGCAGTCCTATCACGGGTACTTGCAGGCCCTGTCCGCCCAGCTGCCCAAGTTCCATCAAATGGCCCTGGATCAGTACCGTGCCCAGGGAAAGGACCTGATGGACCGCTATCAGCTGCTTTCGGAGCGGGAGAAAGCGGCCTATGGTCAGTACCAGAAGGCAGTGGATCGGTATTATGCCGAGCTTGACCGCTTGCAGGGTGCTTACGACCGTCAGCAGGACCGGGACTACAATGCCTTCATTGACGACCGGGACTTCACCTATGCCCAGGAGAAGGACCGTCTGGAAGCAGAGCGGCAGGCGGCCCGGGATCAGGCGGAAAAGGAACGCTTTGAGGCGGCGCAGGCCTACCAGGCGGAGCGGGACAAGATCAAGGACCAGCAGTGGCAGCAGAAATTCGACGAGGACCGCCGGCAGCATGAGCAGGAGCTGGCTCTGCGCCAGCAGAAGGGCAGCGGACGCCGGGGCGGCGGTGGCGGCGGAGGCCGGGGAAAAAAGCAGAAGGACGAGAAAAAGAAGAAGGGCAGCGGCTTCTCCGGCTTTCTGGAGGAGGAACACTCGATTCCTCATCGCACGCCTTATCCCTGGACCGGCCCCAACCAGGTGATCCAGAAATTCTGATAGGAGGAAGGCCGAATGAAGAAGTCTGATACAGAAATCATTCTGGATTTGCAGAAAACCAATATGCCCCCGGTGGTTCGTGCCAAACGGGGAGACACCGGGCGGATTCTGCGGATTCGGCTGTCCGACGGCGGCAGGCCCTATGCAATCCCGGAAACGGCCCTGTGCGTGTTCACCGGACGCAAGAGCGACGGAACGGTACTCTACAACCAGTGCCGGATTCGGGACAACGTGCTGGAATATGAATTTACCCCCCAGACCTGCGCCGCTGTGGGACAGGTCCCGGCGGAGATTCGGATTTACGGAGAAACAGGGGAGCTTCTCACTTCTGCGGGCTTCCTGCTGGAGGTCTACGATACGGTGTATCACGCCCAGGAGGCGCTGGGCTCTGAAACCCAGGCGGATGCACTGGATGCCCTGGTCTGCAAGACCCAGAGCCTTTATACCGAACTGACGGAAAAGCTTCAGCGGGGGGAGTTTCAGGGAGAGCCGGGCCCTGTGGGGCCTGCGGGTCCCCAGGGAATCCAGGGGCCTCCCGGTCCCAACGGTGTGCTCATCGACCTGCAAAGCGGGATGTTCGCCATGCAGATTGATGAGCGGGGCCATCTTCTGGCAGCTGCCAATGTGGATACCGGGGTTCCACCTCTGGTCATCAACCCGAAAACCGGACATCTGGAATATGAAATTCAGTGAAGGAGGCAGATATGAGTTCTTTGGATTTAGGCAAGGTCATCGGCAGCCGGATTCACAACGTGACAGCGGCTCCTGATGGCGCACTGGGCCTGGTGAATGACTGGGCACTGAACACCGCAAACGGCGACGTGTACGAAAAGACCGACGCTGCCCAGTGGACCAAACGGGGCAGCTTCAAGGGTGCAAAGGGAGACCCCGGTGCAAAGGGAGAGCCCGGTGCAAAGGGTGATCCCGGTCCCCTGGGTCCCGCAGGCAAAACCGGTCCTCAGGGCCCTGCGGGTGCCGCCGGAAAGGATGGAG
>JAHHRT010000062.1 GCA_020025615.1 Oscillospiraceae bacterium
TGGCAGTCTCCGCAGATTTCCTCCCGCTTTCCGGGAAGGAGAATGTTTTCCTGTATCAATCGAGAAAATTCCATCCATTTCAGCTGGCATCCGGGAGTGAGTCCGCAAAGGGCCAGCACCAGCTCGTCGTACCGCTGAACTTTTTCTGGGGTGGTGCATCGGTCATTGCAGAAATTAGGACAGGCTTCGCAGACCACATCCCCACGGTTTCTCACCGCAATCATGGGATTTTCTTCCAGCTGCTTCTGAACCGCAGTCATGTGTGCGGTGAAGCCGTCGCTGTATCCGTTCCCCTGAAAGAAGGCATAGCACATACCGTGGTGGGCACGAATGGGAATAGGCTCCATCAGTTTACGACCTTTCGCAGCCGGAGGGTCAGCACATAGGCAATGGCGATTTTTATGGCATCCGGGATAATGAAGGGGAACACACACCAGCCCAGAACAGTCATCAGTCCAACAGGCCCGGTGGTCTTGAGATAAACCATACGGAACCAGACCGTTCCGAAGGCATAGCACACCAGAAGGCCCAGAATCATGGAGACAATCAGCCCCCAGGACTTCTTGCTGGTCAGGGGTTCCAGGGCCCACATCAGCAGCGCACTCAAGAGAAAGCCCATGATGTAGCCGCCGGTTGTGCCGAAGAGAATACCCAGTCCGCCGGAGAAGCCGGAAAAGACAGGAAGCCCCATGGCCCCTAAGAGAATATAGATCAGAATACAGAGAACTCCGCGCTTTCCGCCCAGCAGACCAACCGCCAGAAAAACGGCCATGGTCTGTAAGGTAAAGGGAACTGCCGCCGGAATGGAAATCCAGGAGCAGATGGCGGTCAGTGCCGCAAAGAGACTGATGAGGACCATATCGTGGGTTCTGGTTTGTGTGTGTTTCATTCTACCCATCTCCTTTGTTCTATGGGTAGAATAGCACCGCAGCCCTATATTGTCAACCTAAATTTTATGAATGGTTTACAATCTGAACTTCACCATAGGAGAGCGCCTGGGTTTCTCCGTTCTCATAGCGCACCAGCAGCTGACAACGGGGCGTAATGTCCAGCACCTCTGCCTGTCGAGAAACTTGGTTTTGCAGAACCAATACCTGCTTTCCAATGAGCAGACTGGCAGCCCGGTAGGCCTTTGCGGCACCGGAAAAATCCCGGCGGTCATAGTAGCCGCTGAAAATATCCAGAAAGCGGGCGATGAGCTGATTTTTGAGATTTTCCTTCCGGGTCTCACAGAGAAATCCGGCGGTTTCGGCGATCTCCTGGGGGAACCCATTTTTAGGGGGATAGAGATTGATGCCCAGTCCCACCACTGCATAGTCGAGAAAACCGCTTTCCAAATTGAAGGAGGCCTCGGTGAGAATCCCGCAGACCTTTCGTCCGTCTAACAAAATATCATTGACCCACTTAATCCGGGGCGATGTCCCGGTGACCTCCGCCATTGCCTGGCAGATTGCGGCAGCCGCCATGGTGGTGAGCTGCAAGGCCTGGTCTGGGGAAAAATCCCGGGGGCGCAGTAAGAGACTCAGATAGACCCCGGTGTCCTCCGGGGAGAAAAAGCTTCGGCCCATGCGTCCCTGCCCGGCGGTTTGGGTGTTGGCAGCCAGCACATAGCCCTCAGATTCGCCGCTGTTTGCCAGAGCGCGAACCTGAGAATTGGTGGATTCCAGAGAATCCGCGGTGTGGATGTGCCAGAACTGGGAAGTCAGGTGGGCCTGAATCCCTTGGACCGAGAGAATATCGCAGTCTGAGGAGAGACGGTATCCCCGATTGGTGACAGCGTCAATGGGATATCCCTGATCTTCCAGGCTTTTCACAGCCTTCCAAACGGCTGCCCGGGAAACGCCCAGCTGCTGGGCAATGGCTTCCCCGGAAAAATATCGGTCACGGTTGGCTTCCAAAAGGGTTAAGAGCTTTTCTTTGGTTCCCATAGCCGAACCTCCTTTGTACATTCTACGGTCATAGAATACCACGGCTTTTGGTGTTTTTCAATCTTTCGATAGAATAGTAAAAATTGGCGACATTCCGAAAAATGCCGCCAATGGATTCGATTCGTGTTACAGTTGGGCGAATACAGCCTTTGCAGCCTCCACAGCAGTATCGATATCTGCATCGGTGTGAGCATAGGAGACGAACATGGCCTCGAACTGGGCAGGAGCCAGATAGATGCCCCGGTTCAACATTCCGGCAAAGTAGGCGGCGTACTTCTTGAGGTCGCTGCGGGCAGCACCGGAGAAGGACTCCACCGTGTCCGGGGTGAAGAAAGGAGCTGCCAGACTGCCAATCTGGTTGATTTGAACGGCAGCGCCGGTTTCCCGGACAGCATTGCGCATCCCATCAGCCAGGCGGGTGGCCTTGCGCTGAAGTTCGGTGTAAATCTGGGGATTTTCGTCCAGATAGTGGAGCTGGGCAAGACCGGCAGCCATTGCCACAGGATTACCAGCCAGAGTGCCTGCCTGGTAAACGGGGCCGCAGGGAGCTACCTGCTCCATTAGGGCCCGGCTGGCGCAGTAAGCGCCCACAGGCATACCGCCGCCGATGATCTTGCCAAAGGTGACAATATCGGCCTTAACACCGAAGAATTCCTGGGCACCGCCCTTTGCCAGACGGAAGCCGGTGATGACCTCGTCAAAGATCAGCAGAGCACCTTCCTTGTCGCAGATGGTCCGCAGGCCCTCCAGAAATCCGGGGTTGGGACCAACCACGCCCATGTTGGCGGCTACAGGCTCCACGATGATACAGGCAATCTGTCCGGGATTCTCGTCAAAGAGCTGCTGGACGCTGGAAAGGTCGTTATACTGGGCGGTGAGAGTGTCCTTGGCGGTGTCGGCAGGGACACCGGCGGAGCTGGGACAGCCGCCCGCCATAGCGGAGGAGCCAGCCTTTACCAGCATACTGTCACTGTGACCGTGATAGCAGCCCTCAAACTTGATGATCTTGTCCCGCCCGGTGGCACCTCTTGCCAGACGCAGTGCGGACATGACGGCTTCGGTGCCGGAGTTTACCATTCGCACCATTTCGATGTTGGGGACCATCTCCACCATCAGCTGCGCGATTTCAACCTCGCGGGCGGTGGGAGCACCGAAGGACAGGCCGTCCTTCACAGCCTTTTCCACAGCCTCCCGGATGAGGGGATGATTGTGACCCAGAATCATGGGACCCCAGGAGCAAACATAGTCAATGTACTTTCTGCCGTCGGCGTCCCAAATATAGGCACCGTCCGCCTTGGAGATAAACCGAGGGGTGAGCCCTACGGCCCGGTAGGCCCGGACGGGGCTGTTGACACCGCCGGGAAGAACTTTCTTTGCCTGTTCAAAGAGCGTTTCAGAGGTATCCATCAGCCAATGTCTCCTTTCTGGATGGCCTGGGCCAGTTCCTTTGCATAGTAGGTAATCAGAATGTTGGCACCGGCCCGGAAAATGGACAGGGCAGACTCGCACATAATGCGGTATTCGTCTACCAGTCCGGCCTGGGCGGCGGCTTTGATCATGGCGTACTCGCCGGAGACGGAATAGGCAGCCATGGGAAGGTCAAAGGCATCGGAGCACTCCCGAATCACATCCAGATAGGAAAGGGCAGGCTTCACCATGAGAATATCTGCACCCTCCGCGGCATCCAGGGCACACTCTTTGAGGGCCTCTTTCCGATTGTGGGGGTCCATCTGGTAGCCCTTGCGGTCGCCAAAAGCGGGGGCGGAACCGGCAGCGGAGCGGAAGGGACCGTAGAATGCAGAGGCGTACTTGGCGGAATAGGCCATAATGGGGGTGTTCTGGAAGCCCTCGGCATCCAGAGCGGCGCGAATGGCAGCTACACGGCCGTCCATCATATCAGAGGGGGCCACCATGTCGGCACCTGCCCGGGCGTGGGACAGAGCTACCTTGGAAAGCAGCTCCAGGGTGGCATCGTTGTCCACCTCGTGCCCGCACAGGGCACCGCAGTGACCGTGATCGGTGTACTCGCACATACATACATCGGTGATCACATAGAAATCGGGATAAGCGGCCTTAATGGTCCGCACAGCCTCCTGAACCACACCGTTGGGATCCCAGGCAGAGGAGCCCAGAGCATCCTTGTGAGCGGGAATACCGAAGAGAATACAGCTGCCAACACCGGCTTCGATACATTCGGCAACGGCTTCCTCTACAGTATCCAGACCGTACTGGTATTGACCGGGCAGGGAGTCGATGGGACGCTTGCCCTTCAGGGTCTCGTCCACAAAAATGGGATAGATGAGGCTGCTGGCAGAGAGCCGGGTCTCCCGGCACATCCGCCGGATGGGATCCCCGCTGCGCAGACGGCGGGGCCTTTGTATTAGTTCCATAAAATCCACCATTCAGCTCTACCTGTAAAAAACAGGGGGCTGCCTTTCAATATAAATATGGCTCATCGGGGAGAACCCCCGGAGAAGACAATCAGTTAGTATGGTCCTCAATGACCTGAATCAGGGCATCCATCGTGGCCTTTTCGGCGGTGATGGTAGGAATGTCCAAAAGCTCTGCTGCGGCTCTGGTCTGCTCACCGATGCAGGCTCCCACCAGAGACAGGGGATCAAAATCGCCCATGGCAGCGGCGAAGCCCCGGACCGTAGATGCGCTGGTAAAAGTGACCGTGGGAGGATCATCCCGGTTCAGCATAGCCCGGACTTCCTCTGCCTGGGGACAGGTAAATTTTGTCTCATAGCAGCGAATGTCGTCGTAAGCAATGCCGCCCTGGTCCAGAGCCTGGGTGAGGGCTTCTGTGCCCCACTGTGCCCGAAGAATCAGAACCTTTCCGGCGGGAGAAGCCTGGCAGAGGGCCTGGCCCAGATGTTCCCCGTCGTAGACTTCGGGAATGAGGTCGGCCCGGAGACCGTGTTTTCTCAGCTCCCGGTCGGTACCGGGGCCGATGGCTGCCAGATGAATCCGGCCCAAGGCGCGAACATCCCGGTTGGTGCGGTCCAGGTGTTCCATAAGTGCAGATACCCCGGCGGGACTGGTGAAGGCCAGCCAGGTATAGCTGTCAATCTGCGCCAAAGCCTGCTCCATAGGGGGGCAGGGGATCATGGGCACCGTCTCGATACAGGGGAACTCCGTCACATCTGCACCCAGCTGCCGAAGCCGACCGGCGAGGGTACCGGCCCGCTCCTTGGGACGGGTGACGATGATTTTCTGATTTTTCAGAGGGAGACGGTCAAACCAATCAAACTGCTGATTCAGGGTGCAAACCTCTCCCACCACGATAATCGCGGGGCTTTCTACCTGCTCTTCCGCTGCCTTCTGGGGCAGGGTAGAGAGGGTTGCGAGAATGGGACGCTGACTGGGGGTGGTGCCCTTTTCCACCACTGCGGCGGGCATATCGGGGGACATTCCTGCATCCAGAAGCCCCTGGCAGATTTGGGGCAGTGCACTGACACCCATGAGGAACACCAGGGTGCCCTTGGTGCCGACCAGAGCATCAAAGGGAATGTTCAGGGGCATCCCAGCCCGCTGATGCCCGGTGATGATATGGACAGAGGAGCAGAAGTCCCGATGGGTTACAGGAATACCCGCATAGGCGGGAACGGCGATGGCGGAGGTGATTCCGGGAATCTCCTGGAAGGGAACGTGGTGCTCAGCCAGAAGCTCCAGCTCTTCACCGCCCCGCCCGAAGAGGAAGGGGTCGCCGCCTTTCAGACGGACCACTTTCTTTCCCTCCAGAGCCTTGTCCAGAAGAATTTGATTGATTTGGTCCTGGGGAACCAGATGATGGGAGGAACGCTTGCCTACGTTGATTTTTTCGGCGGTTTCTGGGATTTTACTGAGAATGGCGGGACTGACCAGTCGGTCATAGACCACGACCTGGGCGGAAGACAGGGCTTCCAGGCCCCGCACAGTCATGAGGCCGGGATCTCCGGGTCCGGCACCTACCAGGATGACTTCGCCCATTTTCATAGGTACTTCCTCCTCATATTCAGGGCCAGTTCCGAACCCAGGGCGTCTGCCTGGCTCCGGGGGCCGGTGACGGTTTCAAAATACAGCTGCTGTTCCCCAGTGACATACATACCCTTGAGGGTCAAGGTGTCCTGAGATACAGTAGCATAGGCGGCTACCGGGGAGGAACAGCCGCCGTCCAGGGTGCGGACATAGGCTCGCTCTGCGGTGAGGCAGTCCCGGGCATCGGCATCCTCAAAGAGAGAGAGCCAGGGGGTCTCCATATCCTGCCGGGTCTGAACTGCCAGAATGGCCTGCCCGGCAGCGGGAAGAATTTCTTCGGTGCTGAAATAACGGGAAATCCGATTCTCTAGGCCCAGACGGATGAGCCCGGCTCCGGCGAGGACCAGTGCGGAATATTCTCCCCGGTCCAGCTTTTGCAGACGGGTCAGCACATTGCCCCGAATGGGGGCCAGACTGGCCTGGGGAAAAAGCTTCTTTAATTGCAGCTGACGGCGCAGGGAGGAGCAGCCAATGGGCTTTGAGAAGTCAATCTCAGAAACGCCTTCCGGAAGCACCAGTACATCCCGGGGGTCTGCCCGGCGGGAGAATGCAGCCAGGGGGAGCCGAGGATCGATTTCCATGGGAAGGTCCTTGCTGCTGTGGACGGTAATGTCTACCCGTCCGTCCAGAAGTGCAGCGTCCAGTTCCTTTACAAACAGGCCCTTGCCGCCGATTTTGTCCAGAGTACGGTCTAAAATAATGTCACCGGTGGTTTTCATGGTGACAAGCTCCACAGGAATACTGGGGTCATAGCGATGGATGGCATCGATTGCCATCTGGGACTGTATCACGGCAAGACGGCTTTCCCGACTGCCTACCCGAATGGTTTTCATGGTAATTCCTCCAATACACTGCGAATAGCCCGGGCAGCCCGGGCGGTTTTCTTGTGGTCAGAGCCATCAGAGACAACACCTGCCACCAGGTCTTGCCCTTTGCAGATGGCAGGGAAGAAGAAGGTACATTCCTCTTTGCAGTCTGCAACACTGACGGGAATCCCCAGTGCCTTGGCATCCAGACCTATCTGGTGATTGACGGCTCGGTCATTGGTGGCGGCAACCGCCAAAAAGGCTCCTGCAAGGTCTCCCGGCTGATAGGCGCGAGCCAGGTAGACGGCCCCTTCCGGGACCCGCTGACAGTGGGGCGCAATCATAATAACCTGGGCACCAAATTCCAACAGCACTCCCGCCCGGCGCAGGGCAATGGCCCCGCCGCCGATGACCACGGTTTTTTTCCCCCGGAGATCTACAAACATGGGAAAACGAAAGGTTTCCATAGGCTGCCTCACGGATGCACCACCGAACGTCCGGTGGTATGCAGACGGATTTTGCTTTCACAGCGGTGGAGCTGCTCGGCGCTGATTCGGTCGGCAAGACCGCTGATGAGAAGGTCCACAGCCTTGTCCACAGACAGAGCGACAATCTCTGCCTCGGAGAGGGTGCCAGCCAATTCCGGTGCGGTCAGGAGCCGCTGGTAAATGGCCTCTTTCAGCCCGCTCAGAGAGTTCATGCACTCCCGATAGTTGACCCAGTGGTAGAAGTTATCCAGCTGATTCTGGATAATCTTCTGTACATCCTCGGGGACGGTGCGGTTTTCTAAATGGTCTCCCAGATCATCTACATTATAAAGCCGGATTCCGGGAAGTTCAGAAACCTTGGGGTCAATGTCCCGGGGAATTGCCAGGTCCACCAGAATGGCAGGCGGGTTCTTCATCGCAGAAAGCTGCTCTGCGGTGATGGTATAGTGGGGGCTGGTGGTGGCAGAAATCAGAAGGTCCGCGCCATCAATATGGGCCATGCGCTCCTCGTAAGGGACGACTCCGCATCCGGAGGGAACGATGGTTTCCCCGTGGCGGTACGTCCGCAGGGTGACAGAGACCTTTGCGCCGGCTGCATAGAGAAGACCGGCGGCCAGACGGCCCATTTCACCGTTGCCGATGACAATAGCCCGACGGCCTTTCAGAGAACCAGCTTCCCGCTGCAGGAGCTCCACTGCCATACTGGCGGCAGAGGTGGGCAGTGCAGTGAGATGGGCTTTTGTGCGGATTTCCTTTCCGGCGGAGATTGCACAGCGGAACAGGGTCTCCAGCATGGGCTCCGCTGTTCCGGCTTCCCGGGCCAGAGAAATGGCGTCCTTCACCTGGGAGATAATCTGATCTTCGCCCCAGATTCGGGAGCGCAGGCCTGCGGCAACTGCTATGAGATGGCGAATGGCTTCGTCATCACGGAGGGTGATGAAAGCCTGCTGATAGGGCGCGTATTCACAGCCGGCGGCCTGACACAGCAGACGTCCCGGCTCTACATCCTCTTCGCTTGCGAGGTACAGCTCTGTCCGATTGCAGGTGGACAGAAGAACGCAGCCCGATATGGGGGCGGCACTGCGGATTTTTTTCACTACCTGGCTGTTCTGCGCCCGGGTAAAAGACAGCTGCTCCCGCAGGGAAATGGGGGCCAGGCTGTGCTCCAGGCTTGCCATGATAATTTTCATGTTGTATTCACACTCCTATGAATTCCAGAAGCTTCTCTTTCGATTTTTGCGCAAAAAATGCGACAGTCTCACTGACTGCCGCAGATTCTGTCTCGGTGTGCTCCATGCCCGTACCGCCCCGAAAGACGTGGAAATGGAAGTTTCATTAAGCAGGTCTCCTGACTTGTGAGTCGTCAGCCCACGCTCGGCCTTCTCGGGGAACCCCCAATGGCAGATGTTGAGCGGGACCTCGTCACTTACAGTGGCGGTACCGTTCCGGAGTTTAACCGGATTCCCTATTCTCCGTCGGAAAGATCCTGGACGGCACTTAAAGTGAATTCAATTTTCTCCTTGAATTATACCGGGGTTCGACCTGCTTTGTCAATACCTTTTCGGAAATAGAATTTC
>JAHHRT010000063.1 GCA_020025615.1 Oscillospiraceae bacterium
TGGGCTTCGTTGCCAGCCCGGTTATAATACACTATACGGCAAGAAATGTCAATACTTTTTTGAATTATTTTTGAACTTTTTTAGGAAGTTCGTTTTTCTCCGGCTTTACAGGTAAAATTCTGCGCATAAGATCATTTTGGGAAGCACTTTCTTCCTCTCCTTTTCGCAGACCATAAAAGCTTGTTCCCCCAGCCCTTGCAGGAGCCGGGGGAACATAGGTTCCAGCGTATCGAAACAGCCTTCCCGTCCACGGAGATACAACCATTTCTCTTCTATATATATGTTAATGGGCAAACTGGCTGCGGTAAAGCTCGGCATAGAAGCCGTTCTGTGCCAACAGCTCCTGGTGCCGTCCCCGCTCCACAATCTGCCCGTCCCGCATGACGAGAATCAAATCCGCCTCTTGGATCGTAGACAGCCGATGGGCCACCACAAAAGAGGTCCGCCCCTCCATGAGTGCGTCAAACGCCTTCTGCACCTGAATCTCCGTCCGGGTATCAATGGAAGATGTTGCTTCATCCAGGAACAGCATGGGCGGGCGGCAGAGCATAACCCGGGCAATGCAGAGAAGCTGCTTCTGCCCCTGGGACAGATTTCCGCCGGATTCCCCAATCACCGTGTCATAGCCCTGGGGCAGCCGCCGGATAAAGCTGTGGGCATGGGCCATCTTCGCCGCCTCCACAATCTCCTCCATAGTGGCATCCGGTTTTCCCATGGCGATATTCTCCCGGATGGTCCCGGCTCGCAGCCAGGTATCCTGGAGCACCATCCCCACACTTCTGCGAAGGTCCTTCCGCCGCAGGCTCTGGGTATCCGTTCCGTCCAGCAGAATCTGCCCGCTGTCTGGGTCATAGAACCGCATCAGCAGGTTAATGAAGGTAGTCTTGCCGCATCCGGTAGGCCCTACAATGGCAATCCGCTGTCCGGCCTTTGCATCCACATTCATGTCGCGAATCAGGGGCTTTTCAGGATTGTAGGCGAATGTCAGATTCCGAATTTGAAGCCCGCCCCGAACCTGAGCAAGGGTCTCAGGCGGCTCAGGGTCCGGCGTACACACCGGGGCCTCCATCAAGTCGAAGACCCGTCCGGCACAGGCCAGAGCATTTTGCAGTTCTGTCACAACGCCGGAAATTTCATTGAAGGGCTTGGTATACTGATTGGCGTAGTTTAAGAAGCAAGTGAGATTTCCCACCGTGATTCCGCCACTCACCGCAATCAGTGCACCACTGAGGCCCACACCGGCGTAGACAACAGAGTTTACGAACCGGGTGCAGGGATTGGTCAAGGAAGAAAAGAAGATCGCACGAAGGGCATAGTGTCCCAGCCGCTCATTCACCTCGTCAAACTGTTCCATGGTCTGCTTCTCGTGTCCGAAAGCCCGAACCACCTTGGCACCGCCCACTGTCTCATCGATCAGGCCGGTCTGCTCGCCCCGGGTTTTGGTTTGCAGCTGGAACATGGAATAGCTTCTGGTGGCAATGAAATTGGCTACCAGAAGAGACAGCGGCGTAATCAGAATCACCACCAGGGCAATCCCGGGATGAATCCGCAGCATAAACAGCAGAGTGCCCAGAATGGTCATAACGCCCGTAAACAGCTGTGTAAAGCCCATCAGCAGGCCATCGGCAAAGGTATCCACATCGGACACTACACGGCTCACCAGGTCTCCCTGAGGATGGGCATCCAGGTAGGACAGAGGAATCTTCTGGATATGGGTAAAGGCCTCGTTGCGCAGGTCCCGGGTGATATGAAAGGTCATGTGGTTATTCACAATGTTCATGACCCACTGGGCGCAGGCCGCAATCAGAGCACAGGCCGCCGCCTTTCCCAAAATCGGGGCCATTTCTGAAAAATAAACCTTCCCCGGCTCCAAGATACAGTCGATGGCATCGCCCACCAAAATGGGAATGGTAAGGGTCATCACAACATAGACAAGGGCCAGCACCAGAGATGCCAAAATCCCAGCCCAGTACCGCTTCATCCGGCGGCCCACCTTTTTTAGAATCTCCCGCTGGGGATTTTGTTTAGCCATGGCTGGTCACCTCCCTGGGAAATTGAGAATAGTAGATTTCCTGATAGACCTCACAGGTGCTGAGAAGCTCCTCATGGGTCCCCTGCCCCACCAGCTTACCATCCTCCAGCACCAGAATTCGGTCGGCATACCGTACCGACGCAGCCCGCTGGGACACCAGGAAGGTTGTGGGAGGATTTTTCATAGCCCGGATGGCCTGACGCAGTCTGGCATCAGTGGCATAGTCCAGCGCCGAAGCACTGTCATCGAGAATCAGAATTTTGGGCTTTCGCACCAGTGCACGGGCAATGGTGAGTCTCTGGCGCTGACCGCCGGAGAAATTCACACCGCCCTGCTCGACTATTGCATCCAAGCCCTCAGTGCGGCTTTCTGCAATCTCCCGTGCCTGGGCAACATCCAGTGCTTCCCGCAGCTCTTCTTCCGTGGCCTGAGGATTGCCCCAGAGGAGATTGCTGCGGATGGTACCCTGAAACAGTCTCGTCTCCTGAGGTACCACACCGATGCAGCCCCGAAGTGCTTCCAGATCATACACTGCCGCATCTTTTCCATCCAGACGCACCGTACCCGAGGCCGGATCATAGAGCCGAGGGATAAGATTTACCAGGGTGGACTTTCCCGAACCGGTACTGCCGATGACACCCACGACCTCACCGGGGGCCGCATGGAAGGAGATATGCTCCAAAGAGGGCTCTGATGCTCCTGCATAGCAGGCGGTAACATCCAGAAATTCCACTTCCCCCTGAAATTTCTCACAGGATTCCCCGCCGCTTTCCTGGTCAGAGCTGAGGGCCAGGATTCCCGAAATCCGACTGCCGCAGGCGGCGGCCTTGGTCATAGTAATAATCAGATTGGCAAGCTTAATCAGCTCCACCAAAATCTGAGACATATAGTTATAAAGTGCAATGACCAGGCCCTGGGTCAAAATTCCCTGCTCCACCCGCAGTGCCCCCTGCTGCACCAGCAGCACCACCGCCAGGTTGATAATCACAAAGGTCACAGGGTTTAACAGTGCGGAAATCCGTCCGGCGCTGAGCTGCCGCCGGGCAAGATCTTCTGTAGTCTGGCTAAAGTCCCGGACCTCGTCTTCTTCCTTGCAGAAGGCCCGAAGCACCCGGATACCTGTGAGATTCTGCCGAACCCCGGAGGTCACCTGATCCAGAGAACCCTGGACCCGGCGGTACATGGGCATGGTGATCAGCATGATTCCGAATACCACCAGGCTTAACACAGGAATCACGCCCACAAACACCAGCGCCGCCTTCCAATCAATGGTAAAAGCCATAATCATAGCGCCAAAAACCACAAAGGGTGACCGCAGCAGCAGCCGCAGCGTGAGATTTACGCCATTTTGCACCTGATTCACATCGGCAGTGAGCCGGGTAATCATGGTGGAGCTGCCGATTCGGTCCATCTGGCTGTAGCTGAGGGTTAGGATATGCTCCATCACACCGTGGCGCAGCCGAGTACTGAACCCTACTGCTGCCTTTGCCGCAAACCACTGGGCTGTGGCTGAGCACAAAAGCCCCACAACACCTAGGCCGATCATTTCCAGGCACAGAAGCACGATGGTCTTCTGATTGCCCCCGGCAATGCCCACATCCACAATCTTCGCCACTACCAGCGGGATGAGCAGTTCAAAGGTCGCTTCCAGCAGCTTAAACAACGGGCCCAAAATACATTCTTTCTCAAAGCCCCGCATATACTTTTTCAATTCTTTCACAGGCAACCACCTCACATATGGTAGAGTATATCACCCTGCTCTCGGGAAAGCAACGCAAACGCTTCTTTTCCCTCGGATTCTGTCATTGACACCGCCCCCAGATGCTCCTATAATGAAGCAAAATTGATTACATTGAAAGGAAGTCATCACCATGCAGCAGTACCATACCGAAACGACCTGCGTCCAAGGCGGCTATACCCCTGGGAACGGCGAACCCCGGCAGATTCCCATCATTCAGTCCACTACCTTCCGCTATGAGACCTCCCAGGATATGGGTAAGCTCTTCGATCTGGAAGCCAGCGGCTATTTCTACTCCCGACTGCAAAACCCCACCTGTGACTATGTGGCTGCAAAAATCACGGCTCTGGAAGGCGGCACCAGCGGTATGCTCACCTCCTCCGGTCAGGCGGCAAACTTCTTTGCGCTCTTTAACCTGGCTGGCTGCGGCGACCATGTAGTTGCCTCCTCGTCTATCTACGGCGGAACCTTCAATCTGCTGGATGTAACCATGCGGAGAATGGGTGTAGAGGTGACCTTCCTTTCCCCGGATGCCACCGCCCAGGAGCTGGACGCAGCCTTCCGGCCCAATACCAAGCTGGTCTTCGGCGAAACCATTGCAAATCCTGCACTGACAGTGCTGGATATTGAGAAGTGGGCCAAGGCCGCCCGTGACCACGGCGTGCCTCTGATTGTTGACAACACCTTTGCCACTCCCATCAACTGCCGTCCCCTGGATTTTGGCGCTGACATCGTCACCCACTCCACCTCCAAGTACATGGACGGTCACGGCGTTGCCATTGGCGGTGCAATTATCGACGGCGGCAAATTCGACTGGATGGCCCATAAAGAGAAGTTCCCCGGCCTGTGCACCCCGGATATGAGCTATCACGGCGTGACCTATGCGGAGAAGTTCGGCAAGGAAGGGGCCTTTATTACCAAGTGCACCGCCCAGCTCATGCGGGACTTTGGTTCCACCCCCTCTCCTCAGAGCGCTTTCTACCTGAATATGGGCCTGGAAAGTCTCCACGTCCGGGTGGCCCGGCACTGCGAAAACGCCCAGGCCCTGGCAGAGTTTCTGGAACAGCAGCCTCTGGTGAAGTGCGTCCATTACTGCGGCCTGCCCAGTGACCCCTACCATGACCTTGCCCAGAAGTATCTTCCCCACGGCTCCTGCGGTGTAGTGTCCTTCGAGTTAAAGGGCGGTAGAGAGACGGTAGAAGCCTTCCTGAAGAACCTGAAGCTGGCCGCCATTGAGACCCACGTTGCCGATGCCCGGACCTGCTGCCTGAACCCCGCCACCACCACCCATCGCCAGATGACCGAAGCCCAGCTGGAAGCCGCCGGGGTTCCTGTGGGTCTGGTGCGGATTTCCTGCGGTCTGGAGCACAAGGATGACCTCATTGCCGATATTCGGCAGGCATTGGAGGCTGTCCATGCCGATTAAGATTCCCAACCAGCTGCCCGCCACCGGGATTCTGCAATCTGAAAATATCTTCGTTATGACGGAGACCCGGGCCATTTCCCAGGACATCCGCCCCCTGGAAATCCTGCTTCTCAATCTCATGCCCCTGAAAATCGAAACCGAAACCCAGCTGGCCCGGGTCCTCAGCAACACCCCCCTGCAGATTCAGCTGGAGCTCATTGCCCCTTCCGGGCACGTGCCCAAGAACACCTCCCTCAACCATATGCTCTCCTTCTACAAAACCTTTGACCAGGTAAAGGACCGTACCTTTGACGGTCTGGTGATTACCGGGGCCCCGGTGGAGAAGCTGGACTTTGAGCAGGTGGACTATTGGCCCGAGCTGTGTGAAATCATGGAGTGGTCTAAAACCCACGTTCACTCTACCCTTCACATCTGCTGGGGTGCCCAGGCCGGACTTTACTACCACTATGGTATTCAGAAGCACCTGCTTCCCGAAAAGCTCTTCGGCGTGTTTCAGCACCATGTAGAGGACCCCAACTACATTCTCTTCCGTGGCTTTGACGACAGCTTCTGGGTTCCCCACTCCCGGAACACCACCGTAGACCGTGCCGATATTGAAGCAGTCCCCGGGCTTAAGGTTCTTGCCGCCTCTGACGAAGCCGGGGTCTATGCCGTGAAGAGCCCGGAAAGCAAGCAGGTTTTTCTGATGGGCCATGCAGAATATGACCCGGATACCCTGAAAAAAGAGTATCTCCGGGATAAAGAGGCCGGGATGGACATTGCCATTCCCAAAAACTACTTCCCGGATGATGACCCCGCAAAGCCCCCGCTGGTCAACTGGCGGTCCTGCGCCCACCTGCTCTATGCCAACTGGCTCAACTACTGCGTCTATCAGACCACGCCCTATGAAATCAACGGCATCCGGGAGGGTATTCGCTCAGAATCCCTTTGATATGGGCCAACGCAGGGATTGCAAAATCAGCTTGCGCAATTTAACCGAGGAAAACACGATGGATGTGTGTTCCCGACAGCAAAAAAGGTCCGCCGCAGAATTTGGTCTGCAGCGGACCTTTTACTTTCGTCACAATCAGCTCTCGTAAATTACTTGAATTTCTTTTCTTCTCCGCCAGATGGTAAGCCAGCATCCAAGCAGTGTCACAGCACCGCACAGCGTCATGCAGATTCGATAGTCCACTACCTCTCCGATGGCACCTACTGCCAGGGAACCGATGGTGCTGGCTGCCAAAATCACAATATCCTCAAAGGCATTGAGCCGTGCCCGGTAGGCATCGGGAATATACCTCTGCACAGCGGCATTGCGCATGGTGGCACTGTTGATTCCCAAAAATCCGCAGATTCCCCGGTTGAGCAGCATCAGCGGATACGGAAGCCACAGGAGAATCATATCCATGCACTCATACACATGGTAGACAAAGAAGGCAAAGCCATATTTTTTCTTTTTGGGGATCTCCACGTGGTAGCAGAAAAATCCACCCAAGGTTCTCCCCAGAAATTCCGCGACGGAGAACAGCGCATACAGGAAGCTGGACATTCCCGGCATGGTTCGGAAAAAGGCAATCATCAGCGGCCCATATCCCGTTGCGATTCCGTTTGTCACCGCCATATAGCTGTAAATTCCCCGCAAGCCTTTTTCTTCTCTCAGGTAGGCAAATCCATCCTTCAAGTCCCGATACCATAGGCCGAAGGAGAAGTGTTCCCCCTCCATGCGGTTTTGCTCAACCAGGTGGATTCTGCTCTCGATCAGTGCCGCTGCCAGTGCTAAAATCCCCTGACCAATCAAAATATTGGCAGTTCCTATGGTTTCCAGCAGCAGGGCCGCCACCGGCATCATAATCACTTTCATAAGCGGATAGAGCATGGCGGATACCGAATAGCCTTTTTCCTCCATTCCTTCCGGAATCAGGTTGGGGTAGATACTGTTGTAGGCCAGCGAATCAAAGCTTCCCAGGCAGGAAAGGAAAAAAGAAAATCCAAAATATTCCACATACCGGAAAGGCCGAATCAGCAGATAAATCCCCGCCGCCGTGTACAGGACACCGTTAATCAGGTCGCCCGCCACCAAAAACGGTTTGCGGGGCAGACGGTCCATCCACGGTGCCAGAAATGTAGGAATCAGGAATCCGGGAATAAACTGAATTGCCAAAATAAGTGCCGAGGCCAAAGTGCTTCCCGTTTTGTCAAATACCAAAAAGGAAAGCGCAAAATTTCCCGCAATACCGCCGATGGCTCCCAAGGTGGTTGCCGTCATCAGCAAGGTGTAATCCCTTGTCCAGAGTGTCTTTTTCATATTCATCCCTCCTGTCTCTATTCTAGCTTCTGATTAAAGCAAGTGCAATAGGACATATCTGGGACTAATTTCGTTTTATTCTTCGTTTAACACAGAAAATTTGTGATACTCAGGAAATTCCTGTAAAAGGCGGCAGGCCTGCTTATACTGGCGGTTGTGCTCATACCACTCAAGCATCCACGGCAGCTGGAACAGGCAGAATCCCACCGGAACGTTGGTACGGCAAAGGGAAAAGCACCGGTGCAGGGTCTCGCCGTATTGCTGGGAATCCAGATATTCGGGGTCGGTCAGGCGCAGATAGACTGTCCGAATCATCTCACTTACCAGCTTTTCCGGGGAATTGTCTGACAGCCCTTTGCAAAGGCTCAGTGCCTCCAGCGCCTTCTGCGGCTGTCCCAGCTTTTCATAGCAGATCGCCAGCTTGTGCATGGATAACAGCGTTGGCTTTTCTTTGGTTGTTTCCAAATATGCCAAGGCCTTCTGATACTGTCCCAGCTGCAATTCTGTAGACGCAATATTATAGGCAATATCGTTCTGTATTTCCTTCGCTCCCAGGGCCTGAGCCAGCCGCTTCGCTGCCGCATAATGACGGCGCATGAACGTAACATCCAGGAGATTGGCATAGCAGCTGCCCATGGCAGCACGGGCAGCCAGCATAATTCTGATCCGGCCTTCCTCGGCAGCCAGGGAATTGGCACGGTGCATAAACTCGATTGCCTGGGCCATATTCCCTCGCTCGTAACATACACTGCCGGCCCATTCATAGGTAAAGCCGCAGGGAAAGAGACGAACTGCCTCCTCGGGTCTGCCCTCCAGAATCCGCTGAATGGCAAGCTGGCGGGCATCCATCAGTCCCTCCAAATCCGAATTCAGCGGCTTATGCTCATGGCACATCTTCCCAATCAGCAGATAGTCCAAGCCCCAGGGGCTGTACGCATACCGTTTCCAGGAATCCTCGGAAATATAATTTTCCAGCTGTTCCCATTCCTCGGATAAAAGCAGCTCATAGGCATCTTCTACACCGGCCTGGGTGCAGCCGTCCTCTTTTCCGCTCCATACAATGCCAAGCCGCTCAAACAGCATCCGCAGAACAGTTTCGGAGGGAGCCGCCTTTCCCTGTTCAATCTTCGACAAGTACGACGCCGTACAGATTCCCTTGCACAGCCCCTCCTGGCTCCAATCTTTTTGCAATCGCTTCTCTCGAATTAAAAAAGCACCATAGTCCATTTGAACCATCCCCCGTTTCTCCCCTATTGGGTTTTATAACACCTTTCCTGCGTTA
>JAHHRT010000064.1 GCA_020025615.1 Oscillospiraceae bacterium
AGCGTTAGATCCGGCAGGCCAGCTGATAGGCTGCACGGTTGGCTTCCAGGACTCTGCCGGGAGCAAAGCTGTCGCCGATGTTATAGAGCTCCGGTGCCACGGTAGCTGCCAGTGCCCCGTGGTACAGGGAATCGTCAGGCCGTCCGCCCATCGCAAGGACGATGAGGTCCGCTTCCAGAGTCTCCTCCCGGGTCTCCTTGCCCAGCTTCTTTGCCAGAGGATTGGGGATATTCTCGGGAAGCAGCGGCTGCCAGGTGTTGTAGGGATTCGGCACGCCGTCGGAGACATTGCGCTGAATCTTCACCTTGCCAGGCTCAAAGGCCTGAACCTTGGCGCAGTTATAAAGCTCCACACCATTCTTCTCCATGTAGTGCAGCAGATGACCGCGGTTTGCAGTACAGGCGCCCTCCATAAAGTTGGACAGCATCTCCACCACCTTGACCTGCTTGCCGTACTCATAGCTCAGCCAGTAGGCAGTTTCACAGCCCACAACGCCGCCGCCCACGATGACCACCTTCTGGGCGTCACCCATGAGCTCGGGCTTCATGAGAAGGTCCGTAGCCTGAACGGACTTCACCTTGTCCAGACCGGGGAGGGGCGGGCAGGCGCTCTTAGTGCCGACTGCGAAGATCACAGAATCATAGTTCTGTTCCTTGAGCCACTGGGCCGTGACCTCCGTGCCCAGGCGGAGCTTAAAGTTGGGAAGCTTCTGTGCCTCTGCCACCTGATGATTGAGCCAGCCCAGATAGTTGGCAAAGTCATACTTGACCGCAGGAACACTGCCGGGAAGGACCTTGCCGCCGATGGCGTTAGCCTTGTCCAGAAGCTCCACATTGTGGCCCCGGCGGGCTGCGGTCACTGCCGCCACCACACCGGCAGGGCCTGCGCCTACCACGGCAATCCGCTTGGGATGCTCCGTGGGGACAGGCTCCTGGGGCATGACATCTTCAAATCCAGTCCGGGCATTGACGGCGCACTTGATGTGACCGCCCTCCACGAACTCATTGACACAGCCCTCCTGACAGCCGATACAGGGGCAGATTTCCTCCACCTTGCCTGCATAGGCCTTGTTGCACCATTCGGGGTCTGCCAGAAGAGGTCTGCCCAGCATGATCATATCGCACTTGCCGTCCCGGATGGCCTGCTCCGCCATATCGGGATAGCCCAGCTTGCCCACCGCCACAATGGGGACAGGCACGCCCAGATTGGAGACGACCTTCTTTTCTGCAAAATAATCCTTTGCAATTCGGGACAGCTCCAGGAAGCAGCCAGCGGGCATTCCGGCAGGGGGATGGGGCAGCCACCAGTTATCGTAGCAGCCCATGTCCACGTCGAACAGGTCTACGCCGGCCTTTACCAGCTCTTCCATATATTCCAGGGTCTGCTGGATGGTGCGGCCGCCCTTGAACTTCTTCAGGGACTTCACTTCATTCATCCGGTCGCCGTAGGTCTCGTCCAGTGCCAGGGTCAGGTCGATTCGGTACATAATGGGATAGTTGGGGCCAACCCGGCGGCGAATCTCCTTCACCATATCCACGCCGAAGCGCTTGGGATCTGCGTACTTACCGAGGGAACGATGGTTAAAAGCGGGGTTCGTCATCTGCTCCAGCAGATAGCCTTCGTGACCGTGGAGATAAACGCCATCGATCTTGCAGGCCTTGGCATCCGCAGCCGCCTGTCCGGCGTTCACAATGATCTTGTGCAGAGCATGGTCACTGATTCGCATACAGGGCAGCTCAGGAATGTAGAAATTGGGGTTAAAGGATGCAGAAACCGGGAGCTTCTTCCGCTGCACCAGGCAGGTGGGGGGACCTACACGGCCCAGGCCGGGTGTCAACTGAATAAAGAACCGGCTGCCGTAGCTGTGGCAGCTCTCGGCAATGTTCCGCCAGCCGGACATAACGGTACGGCTGCCGGAAATCCGAGGCATCATCACTTCCTTGTTGATTTCGGAAACGGTATGGTCAATTCCGTGGCTGATGGGAATCAGTCCGGAGGTGATGAGGCCCACACCACCCTTTGCACGGGCAGCAAAGTACTCAATCATCTTATTGCTGGGGCGGCCCGTCTCCTCGCACATCATCAGGTTGCCCATAGGGGCCATGACCACGCGGTTCTTGATGGTGAGCCGGCCCACCCGGATGGGAGAGAAGATAGAAGTGTAGGGATACAGCTCCTTCGTCATCCGTGCAGCATTTCCGCACTGGTTTTTTACGCCGTCCTGGAACCAGTTGCCATAGCTGTCAACCAGTTCCTGAACCACAGGCTCTTTGCGAATTTCCTTCATCGCTTTTCCTCCTTTTGCTTTACCTGCTTTTGGTGCCACGCCTTCATGCCCTCCACCTGATCGCATACCGGCTTCCACTCACAGGCCTTGCAGTCCATGCTCACGTCAAGGAGGGCATGGTTGAGGGTCTTGGTGATTTTGTCGATCTGGTCTGCGATCGTATCCAGCTTTTCATAGGGGCCGGGGTTTTCCGTAAGGAACACCACCGCCACCGCCTGGACGTGGGGATTTTTGTGGTACTGCCGAATCAGTAGATTTCCCACATTTTGAAAGCGCAGTCCCCCCTTGATGGCCTTGCGGGACACCCGGACCTGCTCCCGGTTGGTCATGGCAGAGGGCCGCATCATATACCCCTTGGGGGCGATGCGGAATTTCTGGGTTTCCAGGCTCTTAATGAGGTTATAGGCGGCCTGGTCGCCGTATTCATAAATATCATCTGTCCGCAGAATGGTGAGCCGCGCAAAGGGGCAGTCTCCCCGAATCTCGTGAAGGTCCGGCCCCAGCAGATACACCCCATCCCCGGGGACCAGCTCCGGGTCCTGGGTGATGGTGGTCAGGCTCACCGAGGGAAAGGACCCCTCCCCCAGCTCAAAGGCCATATCCCGACGCAAAATCAGCTCGTTGGGGTCTCCCTCTGCTGCGGCCAGCTGGGGACTGTAGGGAAATTCCCGCAGGCCCCCGGTTCTTACGGTCTCCAATCCACTGCGAATCAGGTCGTCAAACAGCTTCATCAGAGTTTCTCTTCCTTTTCCACGCTGTCATGGTACTTGATCAGCTTATTATAGATGATCTGAACCAGCTTCATGTCCGCATTGGTGATGTATACCGTAAACAGCAGTGCAAACAGCACAGCGATTACAATGAGGACGATCCAATACCAGGCCATGCCATCACTCCTTTTCCAGGCCCTTTTGACGGGCGTATTCCGCTGCGCCCAGGGCACCCATCAGCTGGGGGTCGGTCTTCAGCTCCACGACCTGGAGCTTCAGCACCTTTTCAATGGCCCGCTTCAGGCCCTCGTTCTTGGCACAGCCGCCGGTGAGGGTCACCCGGTCGGTGGCTCCGGCCTTCTTCGCCATGACGAAGCACCGCTTTGCCACTGCCATCTGGATACCTGCCGCAATCTCATCCATGGGCTTACCTTCGCCCACCAGGGTGATGACCTCGGATTCTGCGAACACCGTGCACTGTGCCGTAATGGGAATCACGTTCTTCGCCGTGAGAGACAGGGAGGAGAACTCGGGCAGGGTCATTTCAAAGGCCCGGGCCATTGCCTCGTAGAATCTGCCGGTACCGGCAGCGCACTTGTCGTTCATCGCAAAGTTCTTAACGGTGCCGTCGGTATCCACGGCAATGCCCTTTACGTCCTGACCGCCAATATCGATGATGGCCTTGACGCTGGGGTCTGTCACATGGACGCCCATTGCATGGCAGGAAATCTCGGAGATGTTTTCATCTGCCGAAGGAACCTTGTTTCTGCCGTAGCCGGTGCCGATGAGGTAAGTCAGCTTGTCAGGAGTGCCCAGGTCAGGGACCTTCTCACAGACGGTCTTCAAAGCCTCCTCGGAGCTCTTTTCTGCATTGATCTTGCTGCGGATGGTCACATTACTGACCATCTTGCCGGTTTCGTCCAAAATCACACATTTTGTATAGGTGGAGCCAACGTCACACCCGCCAAAGTATTTCAAATCACGCGCCTCCTTAAATTTCGGTCCTCAGGCGGAACGTCCGCCCGATGTGGGTTGTTACCAGGTCAGTTCGTCGTCGTAGTCCACCAGGGTGGGATCCAGGGGCTCTGCCCGGAACACCGTGGTCATGTAGCGGTTCACGCGGTCACGCATGGCCTTACGGGATACGGTTCTCGGGTCCATGAGGTCGTGCTCCACCCAGATAAGGTGGATGCCCCGCTCACGGGCCTGATCCTCAAAGAGGCCCTGGAGACCTGCAAAGTTCTTGCAGGATACGTGGTTATACATGAAGACGATGTTGGCATCGAACTTTTCACACATCTTCCAGCACTCGTCCAGGGCGTTGATATAGCCGCCGTTGGAGTGGGAGCGCATGGTCATCCGCTCGTAGCCCTTTGCCATATCCACCAGGACCTTCTTCTTGTCGTGCTCGTCATAGAAGTGGTAGGAGAGCATACATTCCATATCCACCAGGGTTTTAATGCCCCAGCAGTTCTCCGCCCAATAGGTGAAGTTGGAGTAGTAGTGGGCCGGGCAGGACCAGACGATGGCCCGATACCGGGGCTTAATGTCGTTCTTCTTGTCGTGCTCGTAGCCCTTGCGCATCATCCGGCAGGTCTTTGCGTCGTATTTAGACATCTTGGGATCCAATGCACTGGCAATCTGCATCTCATACTCCCGATGCAGGGCCAGGGCTGCGCCGCCTACCTGGGGATAGGGCGTGCAGTTAATATCCCACTTTTCCAGCATATACTTGGTTTCCTGGTTATACCGCTTCACGCCCTCGAAGAAGGCGTCCCAGTCAAACTTCACGTTGAACTGTTTCTCGATAAACTCCACAGCACCCCAGAGGTTCTTCACTGCATAGTCCTGAACCTCAGGCTCATTAAACCGCTGAGGCGGTGCAATGGTGTAAGAGGGCAGCTTAAAGTACCGCTCGGAATACATATTGGTTGCCACAGAGCCGTCGCAGGGCATGGTGCTTCCGATGTAGGCAGAACCGATTCTGGGATAGTCATCCACCACGCAGCAGCCAGCCTCAGCAGCAGGCAGGGGGCAGACATCAGGGGCAAGGCCGAAGTGCTCCACCGCATCGATGTAGTACATATTGGCCTGCTGATCCACTTCGCCTGCCATGAAAATAGGCACCATCTGAATGAGCAGTCCCTTCAAGGTGGGGAAGCCGTTCATAATCTGAATGGGCATCATCTCGTCGAAGATGATGGTCTTGGACCGCAGCTCGGCAGCCCGCTTGGAACCGGGATTCACGTTCTCGTCCCGCTCCAGAATCTCCTTAATCATCCGTGCGGAGTTCTGCAGCACAGCGTAGAACTGATTGTGGACGTAGCGCAGGTTGTAGCCCCGAAGGCCGATGGTGTGCCGATCCACGAAGTTGGGGGTGGTGAGGTAGGAGACCATCCAGCGGTAGCGTTTCAGTGCCTTCATCATCTGCGGCATCACGGGAGCCAGTGTAGTACCCAGCATCCCCAGCAGCTTGAGCCACCGATAGAAGTCATAGAAGGTATCCTTGAAGCCTCTCCACTCTCTGTGCTTGGTGCACCGCATATCGCCGGAGTAGAGATCGCCCAGGCCCTTCCCTGTCTTAGGATTATACGCCATTTCCTGCCGCCTCCTTTTCTCGCTGCTCTCTGGCTGCACGGATCTTCTGGATTTCCAGCCGCTCTACAAAGGCCTGGACCCGGGTGCGGAGCTGACCGCTGGTTCGGGACATATAAGGCCGGTCAATGGAGAGGGTGGGAATTCCGTACTCGTCCTGCATAATGTGGCTGGCAAGGGCCCGCTCATAGGACCAGTAGGTGCAGAACTTGATCTGCTCATAAATAATGCCGTCGGCATGGTATTCTTCCTTGAGCCGTGCCGCAGTATCCAGCCGGAGCTGGACCTTGTGGGGCTCCACATGGCGGACACAGAGGGTGGTTTTCAGGTAGTTGCGCACCACCTGGGTCACAGCGTCTTCCTCGTCATTGAGGATGATCTCCTGTCTGCCGGGAATACTGCCGTAGCAGAACCGATCCGCCACCACCAAAGCGCCGCTGTCCTCAATGAGCTCGATGAGGTCGGGATCGTCGATTTCAGAGCCGACCACAACCACCTTGGCCCGGTAGTTCTTCTTGGTATCCGGCTCACGGGTTTTCAGCTCTTCCGCCGTCTCCCGCAGCTTGTCCAGAATCAGGTACTTGGGGCAGCAGTAGGTCGCCAGGGTAAGAATGTGGAACTCATGTCCCGTGATGGTGGGATTCTCCAGCTTCCGATAGTCGCCGATTTCCTTCAACAGACGGCAGACCTCGTTGTGTTCCTCCACGGCCTTGCGAACGGCGGCATCGGAAATGTCAACGCCGTAGTTTTCGTGGAGGGGTTTCAGAACCTTCCGAGTCACCTGCTCGGTTACGTGCTGCACCGCATCCTCATTGTCATGGCAGGGAGAATCCAGATTGCACCAGAAGAAGCCCTTTTTGCTCTGATCGTTGGTTTTGAGCAGCTCCATGTTCTCCATGCTGCGGTTCATGCACTCACACACGTCCACGCCTGCCATGCCGTCCAGGAACTGGTAGCCGCCCTCCAGAGCTCGCTCCAACAGTGCCCGGGCATACTCACAGGTGGCGTTGGACATATAGTAGGTTGCCATTTCCATGGAGCCGGTGCGTGGTGCGCGGATTCTGACGGAGAAGCAGTTGTCCAGGTTCAGAAGAACCTCGGGCATATGATAGCAGGTATAGCCGATTGCCAGCTTGCCCTCCGCCTTCGCCTGCCGGACCAGGTCGTTGTTGGCCTCTGTCAGCAGGTTCTCAAAGTAGTACAGATGTTTTAAATCTTTCACCTTTTCACCTCTTTCTTAATGTATGCCAATTGCGTCAAGCGCCCTGCGGACGCCGGAAGCCATGATTGTGTCCCCGGGCAGCTCCATCACGCTGCGGCCCTGAATGTCGGCCTGGGCCAGCACCGGGTCATCGGGGATATAGGCAAGTACCGGGATTCCTTCTGTATCCAGATACGTTTCCAGAGCGGGATCATTGATCCGATTCAGAATCGCCCCGCATTTCTCATACATCGTCAGTTCCTCTGCCACCTTCCGCACGGTGGAGATCACTTTCAGGCCCTTCTTGCTGGCATCACTGACCAGCAGCAGGTGGGTCACCTTCTCCATAACCCGGCGGTTCACCTGCTCCACGCCGGCTTCGCCGTCAATGACCACATAGTCGAAGCTGTCCGCCCAGGCGCTGATAATCTCCCGGAGATAGGCATTGACGCTGCAATAGCAGCCCGATGCCTCCGGCCTGCCGATGGCCAGGAAGGCGAAGCCCTCGTTTTCCACCATGGCATCCAGAAGGCGGTATCGACTCTCTCCCAGCAGCTCGATGGCCCGCTTTTTCTCCTTGTCACCCTTTCCGGCCTCGGAGATTTCCTTGCGGATGTCGTCCACCGTGCAGCGGACCTTCACCCCCAGGGAAGTTTCCAGGCCTACCACCGGATCTGCATCAATCGCCAGGACCCGGGCCTCGGGATGATCGTGGACCAGCTGGGCTACGATGGTTGCGGAAATGGACGTTTTCCCCACGCCGCCCTTGCCAGCCACGGCAATCACTGCTTTTGCCACGCTTCCATTCCTCCTCTAGCAGCTAAAAAGCAAAATTTTTTTAGATCTTTCCTGCAAACGCAGCAAGAAACATCTGGCAAAGATGCTCCATCCGCTGCTCTACACTGAGATCACAGTCCGTGGAGCCGAGAACCTGCCGCTGCATGGTCCCCAGCACCGCGTCATAGACATTATAATAAATTTCTTCCACATCCACCTGTGGATTCACCGTGCCGTCTGCCAGCCCGGCTTCGATGGCCCGTTTCATAGGGCTTTCCGTGGTGGCGTACCGTCCCGGGGGCCGGGCATGAATCTGCACCGTCACGTTGGCCCGATAGAGCGCCAGCTCCGTGTCCAGAATATAGCGGACCGCAGCGGGATTTTCAATAATCAGCCGGGAGTAAAACCGAAGCACCAGCGCAATCTGCTGAAGGCCGGAGATCCCGGGCTGGGATTGGCACTGCACATACTGCTCCACCTCTTCCGACATTTTCTCCCAGAAGAGATAGGACGTGGCAAGCACCAAATCCGACTTGTTGGGAAAATACCGATACAGAGAGCGGTCGGAAAGTCCCACCTGCTGGGCAATTTCCCGGATGCTGGTCTGTTCGATGCCGTTTTCTGTAAACAGCTCCAGGGCACAGCGAACCACCTGACTTTTATTCTGCTCTCGCAGAGTTTCCATCGACATGGCGTTCCCCCTCTCTGTCATATATACTGACATCTAAGATGATAGCACAAAAGAAGCGATTTTCATATGGCTTATGTCGAAAATGGTACACAAACTTCCAGCTTCCTTTTTGTGCATATCGACATATTTGTATCGATACATTTTTCTCTTTTCCGAATGTCCCGACAGCAGGATGCCTTTCCTGTGCCGCAAAAAGAAAAAGCAGAAAGCCCAGAAAGGCTTTCTGCTTACAGCGTGTCAAAAAAGCATCGCAGATTTTGCCGCATCAGCGGCAAATAATATCTAAATCATTTTCCACGGGGGCGTGTACCTCGGGGAAAATACAGCTCGGCCTGAGAGTGTGGAATTTGGCCGTCACACACGGCCAAATGATCCGCGGGTCAGGCCGCAAAAGTTTGCCGAAAAGCCCCGAAGGGGTTTTCGGCAGTCTAGCGTTGGTCCACCGGACCATCGTATTTAAATGGGTTCGAATCCCTATCT
>JAHHRT010000065.1 GCA_020025615.1 Oscillospiraceae bacterium
TCCGGGGCTTGTCGGTTCTTGCCTTTTCTGCGTGAGGCTTGTCCATTTTGGGCTTTTCGCTCTTGGGCTGCTCCGGGGTGTTCTGCGCCTTGGGATTGTTTCTGGGGCGGCGATTGCGGCGGCTCCGGTTCTCCTGAGGCTGTTCTGCACGCTCCTGCTGAGCAGGCTGGGTATCCTTAGCCTGCTCCGGCTCCTCTACCACAGAATCGGTACGGTAGCGGAAACGAACAGGCTCCAGCAGACTGGGTTCTTCCTCCTCCTGCTTCTTCGGGCGCTTTCCGGAACCGGAAATGGGAGCCAGATCTGCAGGGATAGGGGGATCGTTCTTCTTTGCCTTGCCGTTGCGCAGGACGCAGATATCGCAGTTGGAATAGCAGCCGCAGCATTCGGGGTTTTCTTCCATGCGCACCTTGACGCTCTGGCGCAGCAGATTTACATCCACCACGGTGCCCCGTCCGTCGGGGGTATCGACAAAGGAGTCAGCCTTGGGGCTGTTGCGAATCAGGTCTTCATAGGCCTCCTGCTCATATTTCAGGCAGCACATCAGTCTGCCGCAGGTGCCGGAAATCTTGGTAGGATTCAGAGAAAGGTTCTGCGTTTTTGCCATTTTGATGGAAACCGGCTGGAAATCATCCAAAAACTGTGCACAGCAGAAGGGTCTTCCGCAGATGCCCAGGCCGCCCACCATCTTTGCCTTGTCCCGGACGCCGATCTGGCGCAGCTCGATACGGGTGTGGAAGATGCCTGCCAGGTTCTTGACCAGTTCCCGGAAGTCCACACGCTCGTCAGCGGTGAAGAAAAACAGGATCTTGCTGCCGTCGAAGGCATATTCCGCGCTGACCAGCTGCATATCCAGACCATGCTCGGTAATCTTCTGGGCGCAGATATCGTGGGCACGTTTTTCCTTCTGGCGGTTTTCCAAAACCGTCTTTTCATCCTGAGCGTTTGCAAGGCGAATGACCTTGCGCAGCGGTGCAACCACATCTTTTTCAGACACCATATGATTTCCGCCGGTGCAGATACCATATTCGGGGCCTCTTGCAGTTTCGATGATCAGGTGTTCTCCGGCACAGATCTGCATGCCGTCAGGGTCAAAAAAGTAAATTTTCTGGCCCGGTCGGAACTGAATGTCCACTACCTCCACCTGGACAGGAAGGGACTGTTCGGTTTCCTCAGGGGTCACAATTGTCTCGTCCATGATATTCTCCTTAAATGTTATCGCAAAGCCCAGGAAAGCCAGCCGCACACGGCGGCGCAGGATACATTGCCCTGGGCATATTCAATGGCTTTTTTCAAATGATTGGCTGCTGTCATCAGTTCTGACATATTCCGGGCGGTCGCAGCCTCCCCCGCCTCGGGCACCACCGCCGGTAGTCCGGAGCGGCAGATCATAGCCTGTTCGATCAGCTCCAGCCACTCAGTCAGCACCGGGATCAGCGAATCACGCTTCCACTTCTCCATGGGAACCAGCAGCTGCACCAGAGCGTATGCATCCCGTGCACCGTAGGCCTTTGCAAAGCGTACCGTTTCTTCGGAAATAGTGTTGCCTGAAAGCAGCGCTCTTGCCTGACCCAGATAGCCGCCGCTGCGCAGCATGGCAGCAGACAGGGTCTGCGCATCCGCCTGGGGAAATTCTGCCGAAAGCTGGTTTTTCAGCAGCTGCTCCGGCAGCGCCTGCAGCTTCAGCTCTACGCACCGGGAACGCACCGTGGGCAGCAGCTTGTCGGGATTGTCGGCAATCAGCAGGAACACACCGTAAGAGGGCGGTTCTTCCAGCACCTTCAGCAGGGCATTCTGTCCCGGAAGCCCCATATCCTGCGCTCTGGGGAACAGATAGATCTTGTGCTCGCCCTCGTTGGGCCGGATGAACATATCCGCACGGGCCTGACGAATCAGATCAACGGGGACAGTTTTCTTCTCCGGGTCGTCGATCACCAGATAGTCCGGGTGCATATGCGACAGCACCTTTCGGCAGCTGCGGCACACACCGCAGGGGCCGTCCTCCTCCTGACACAGCATCCCGGCGGCGATCAGATCCGCCAGCGTGTGTCTGCCGGAGCCTTCAGGGCCGGAAATCAGATAGAAATGAGAGAGCATGTGCTTTTTCCGGGCAGAAATCAAGTTGTGCTTCAGCTGTTCGTTGCCCAAAAGCGCTTCAAACCCCATGCAGATTTCCTCCCTTTTCCGTGATATTCTTTCACGCTTCCTATTATATCACAGTTTTTTCAATATGCTATCTTTTTTTCTTTTCAAATTTCGCTTCGACGGCTTTCTGCGAAAATCCCCCCGGTCCTGCCACTATACTTTAATGGAAAGGAGTGTATCATATGGATCAGATCAATCAAGTTCAGGCTCAACGCGTCTGGCAGCGGGTACGCGGGTCGGAGCAAGCCAGCCCCGAAGTGACATTATCCGCTTTAATTGCCGCCGAATGGGAAGACGCCACCACATACTTACAGCTTTCGAGGAAATTATCCGGAAGAGAAAGTGCCATTTTATACAAGATGTTTCAGCAGGAGCAGGCCCACTGTTCCTGTTTAAGAGGGATTTATACCATCGCCACAGGGAACAAACCCACCCTGCCAAAGGTCACACCGGTCCACGGGCCAATCGAGCAGGTCCTCAGGAACAGCTATGGTCGGGAGATGCGGGCTGTGAACGCCTACGACGCAAGAAGCCAGGACCCGGAGTACGGTCATGTTTTTGTCAAGCTGCGGGACCAGGAGCAGGAGCACTGCCGACTGATTCTGGAGCTGATCGGATCGCTGTCAAAAAAATAGGAAAAAATGCCGCCTGTCCGGGCGGCATTTTTTTACAATCGTCGATATCTGCAACATCTATATAGATAATGATATTGCCTTTTTGCCCAATCGTGGTATAATTTACATTAAGAAATTGTGCATACCAACGATATATATTTCAAGGAGGACCTAATATGCAGTATTTAGGCGTTAATTACGAAATGAAAAATTCCCCCATTCTGGACCCCGGCTTCATTCCCTTCGGTGTGTGGTCTGAGGCTTACCTCAAGGGTGCAGAAAAGCCCCTGGCTATCGCAGTTGAGCGCGATCAGGGCAAGGTTTCCGTTCACCACACCTTTATCCATGGCACTGCCGAAATGGCCGATGCCGACTACCGCTATGTCGAGCGTTATGTGAAGTTCCTGCTGTGGTCTATCGGCGGCTTCCGCGTTTCTATCTGCGGCTGCTCCGAGATTGCAAAGAAGCTCCAGGCCGCTTACTCCGAAAACGGTGAGCGTTCCTTCGACTACGATTTCTTCTTCAAGCTGTACGAAAAGCACCTGGAGATCATTGATCTGCCTCTGGACCAGTGCCCCGAAACCAACGAGCAGGCTATGCCCATCGGCGGTCATCTGGACGGCTGCCGCATCGGCTTTGATGCAGGCGGATCTGACCGTAAGGTTTCCGCTGTCATCGACGGCGAGTGCGTCTACTCCGAAGAAGTTGTCTGGTACCCCAAGCTGAACGAGGACCCCACCTATCAGTTCAACGGCATTGTGGAAGCCATGAAGACCGCTGCTTCCAAGATGCCCAGAGTTGACGCCATCGGTGTTTCCTCTGCCGGTACCTTCATCGGCAATGCTCCCATGATCTCCAGCATCTTCTACAAGGTTCCCCGCAGCCGCTGGGACGAGGTCAAGACCGTCTTCGACCGTGCTGCTGCTGAAATCGGCGATGTTCCCTGTGTCGTTGCAAATGACGGCGATGTTTCCGCTCTGGCCGGTGCTATGGGCCTGAACAAGGGCAACATCATGGGTCTGGCTATGGGTACTTCCGAGGCTGTTGGCTATGTCGACAAGGACAAGAATGTCAAGGGCTGGATCTCCGAGCTGGCCTTCGCTCCCGTTGACCTGAACCCCGATGCAATGCAGGACGAGTGGTCCACCGACTTCGGTGTTGGCTGCAAGTACTTCTCTCAGGACGCTGTCATCAAGCTGGCACCCCGTGCCGGCATCGAGCTGGACCCTGAGCTGGCTCCCGCTCAGAAGCTGAAGGTCGTTCAGGGCCTGATGGAAGCAGACGACGAGAGAGCTCAGAAGATTTTCCACGACATCGGCGTTTACCTGGCCTACGCTGTGGTGCAGTATTCCCACTTCTATGACATCGAGCACATGATGTGCATGGGCCGTGTCCTGTCCGGCAAGGGCGGCGACATGATCCTGGAGGTCTCCAACAGAGTCCTGGCTGAAGAGTTCCCGGAGCTTGCAAAGAAGTGCGAGATCATCGCTCCCGACGAGAACACCCGCCGTGTCGGTCAGGCTGTGGCTGCTGCATCTCTGCCCGAGCTGCGTAAATAAGATTCCCGATTCCCGGGGCCACCCCGGCCCCGGGAAAGTTTATTTAGGAGGAAATATTCAATGTTTTATAAGAATGCCAGAATTTTCACCGGTGATTTCCAGTTCCATACCGGTGCTTTTGAAGTAGTAGACGGCAAGTTTGGCGCTGTCCTGCTCGAAAATGTTCCCGAAGACGCCATCGACCTGAAGGGCGCCACCGTCATTCCCGGTCTGATCGAAGTCCACAGCCACGGCAACTGCAACCACGACTTCTCCGACGGCGACTACGAAGGTCTGAAGGCCACGGCAAAGTATTTTCTTTCCTGCGGCGTAACTTCCTTTGCCCCCGCTTCCATGACCCTGCCCTACGATGTCCTGTCCAAGGCATTCGCCACCGGCCGCAAGCTGGCAGACGAGCGTCCCGAGGGCTGCTCTGTCCTGCGTGGCATCAACATGGAGGGCCCCTACTTCTCCATGAAGAAGAAGGGTGCTCAGAACGCCGCCTACATCAAGGACCCCGATTTTGAAGGCTTCAAGAAGCTGTATGATGACTGCGGCGGTCTGATCCGCATTGTGGATCTGGCTCCTGAGCTGCCCGGTGCTGTGGAGTTCACCGAGAAGGCCAGCAAGCTGTGCACCGTTTCTGTGGCTCACACCGACACCGACTATGACCACGCCCGTGCCGTCTTCGATGCCGGCGCTACCCACATGACACACCTGTATAACGCCATGCCCGGTGTTCATCACCGCAACCCCGGCCCCATTCCTGCCGGCAACGAGACTCCCGGCGTTCAGGCCGAGATCATCTGCGACGGTCTGCACATTCATCCCGCTTCCGTCCGTCTGGCATTTAACATGTTTAAGGACCGCATGGTCGTCATCTCCGACTCCGGCCGCTGCGCCGGTATGCCCGAGGGCACCGAGTTCGATCTGGGCGGCCAGACCGCATGGGTCAAGGGCGGCGTTGGTCGTCTGGCAGACGGCACCATCTCCTGCTCTGCTACCAATATGTGGAACTGCCTGACCAACTGCATCAGCTGGAACATCCCCGAGGAAGAGGTCATCCGTGCCTGCACCTACAACCCCGCAAAGGCTCTGGGCGCAGAAAACGAAGTTGGCTCCATCGAGACCGGCAAGGTTGCAGACTTCCTGGTCATCACCGGCAATTACGAAGACAAGCGTGTCTTCCTGGCCGGCAAGGAAATCTAATGTATATTTTCACTCCCGGCAGGCTGCGGCTTGCCGGGAGTTTTTTCGCCCCATTCCTTTTGACACGCCGTAAAAACTGTGCTATATTGTGACCATAAATCAACTGGAAAGGACTGTTTCTATGCTGGACAAAAAAATGATGTCAGAGCTGATTGCCATCGTGCTCCATGGCGGTGCCGATTTCGTGGAAATCTTCTCTGAATACTCTAAAAATAACCGCATCAGCTATGCCAACCGCAAGATTGAATTCGTCACTGATAAGATTATCAGCGGCGTGGGCATCCGTGGCTTCGTCGGTACCAAAACCTACTTTGCCTGCACCACCGATCTGACCCCCTCCGGTCTCAGAGCCTGCGCCAACCGTGTCGCTCAGGCTGTGGGCTCCCCCGTGGACCGCATTGCTGATTTCTGCCTGACCGAGCGCATCAACCCCAATATTCACCCCATCAAGACCGTTCCCTTCGATGTCCCGGCCTCTGTCCGGGCAGACCTGCTGCGCAGCGGCTGTGCCAAGGCATATGACGCTGACGAAAAGATCATCCAGGTCAACGGCAACCTGATGGCATACGACAAATCCTTTGTGGTTGCCAATTCCGAAGGTCTTTACACCTCTGACCGTCAGATCCGCACCCGGATGTCCGTGGCTGCCATCGCATCCAACGGAACGGAAAACCAGGAAGGCTCCAGCTCTCCCGGACGCAGCATGGGTCTTGAGCTGTTTGAGAAGATCTCTCCCGAGTCCATCGGTGCAGAAGCTGCCCGCCAGGCTCTTGTAAATCTGCGTGCAGTTCCCTGCCCCTCCGGCCTGATGCCCGTCGCCATCGAAAACGGCTTCGGCGGTGTTATCTTCCACGAGGCCTGCGGCCACTCTCTGGAGGCCTCTGCCGTGGGTATCGGCATGAGCCAGATGACCGGCAAGCTAGGCCAGCAGATTGCCAACCCCAAAGTCACCGCCATCGACGACGGCACCATTCCCAACGCCTGGGGCTCCTGCAACATCGACGACGAGGGCAACCCCATGCAGCGCCGTGTGCTGATTGAAAACGGCATCCTCAAGTCCTATATGATCGACCGGCTGGGCTCCCGCCGGATGGGTATGCCCCACACCGCCTCCGGCCGCCGTCAGGACTACTCCTTCGAGACTACCTCCCGTATGACCAATACCTTCATCGACAACGGCCCCGACAAGAACGAGGACATCATCGCCTCCATCGATAACGGCATCTATTCCGCAGCTATGGGCGGCGGCAGTGTCAACCCCTTCACCGGTTCCTTCAACTTCTCCGTCCGTGAGGGTTATATGATCCGCAACGGTAAGATCTGCGAGCCGGTCCGCGGCGCAAGCCTCATTGGCACCGGCAGCGAAGTCATTCAGAAGATCGACATGGTCGGTCAGAATCTGGATACCGCTCAGGGTATGTGCGGCTCCTCCAGCGGCAGCGTTCCCACCGATGTTGGTCAGCCTCTGCTGCGTGTGAGCGAGATCACCGTTGGCGGACAGGCATGAGGAAAGGAGAATTGGCTATGAATACCGAAGCAATTAAGACCGCTGTGTCCCAGGCCGCCGCAGAACTGGGCGTTCAGGACTACGAAATCAGCATTTCCACCGAGGAAAGCGCCGGTGCAGAGGCACTCAAGGATGAAATCTCCTCTGTCACCTACTCCCGTTCCAGCACCATGCAGGTCAGATGCGTAAAGGGTGGCAAGTCCGGCTACGCAACCAGCGAGCTGGTCACCCCCGAAGCTGCCGCAGAACTTGTTTCCCTGGCCTGCGACAACGCTGCTGTCATTGATGACGAAGACACCGTGGGCCTGTTTGAAGGCTCTAAAGAATATACCGCCGTTTCCGACCACGCAGAGGCTCTTCCCAGTGCCGACGACATGAAATCTCACGCTCTGGAGCTTCAGAAAATGGTCTATGATGCATCCGACAAGATCGTTGACGGCACCCAGTGCGCTGTTCAGGGTCTGTCTGTCAGCAGTGCGCTGATGAATTCCGCTGGACTGGATGTGAATTATGACTGCTCTCTGGTCTACCGTGTGGTCTCCGCCGCTGTCAAAGACGGCGAGGAAGCTTCCGACGATTACCGCATCATTCCTCTTGACAAGGAAGATGCTCAGGTCAGCGTGGACAAGGCGGTACAGGGCGCTCTGAGTAAGCTGGGCGCTGAATCCGTAGACTCCGGTAAGTACAATGTGATCATGGACTCCAGCACGGTGCGCAGCCTGCTGTCCACCTACGCAGATGTGTTCTCCGCCAGAAGCGCCTATATGAAGACGACCCTGCTGGCCGGCAAGGAAGGTCAGGCAGTCGCCAGCTCTCTGGTGACTCTGGTAGACGATCCCTTCTACCCCGAAAAGTTCGGCCATTGCCCCTTTGACGGCGAAGGCGTGGCGGTTTACACCAAGAACATCATCGAAAAGGGCGAGCTGAAGACGCTGCTTTACAACCGGATGTATGCAAAGCTGCTGGGCAAGGAAACCACCGGCAACGCAAGCGATGCCAAGCACATCGAGCCCAAGGGCCTGTATGTGGCTCCCGGCGAGTACACCGCCGAGGCACTGATGGCCAAGCTGGGCAACGGCCTGTACATCACCGACCTGAACGGCCTGCACGCAGGTGCCAATGTTCAGTCCGGCGACTTCTCCCTACAGGCTGCGGGCTTCCTGGTGGAAAACGGCAAAAAGTCCCGCCCTGTGAAGAACATCACCATCGCCGACAATTTCTTCAACATTCTGAAGAAAGCGGATGCCATCTCCGATACCGTGGTATTCGGCACAGGCTCCGACTTCGGCGCTCCCGAAATCCTCTTCACCGACATCAGCGTGTCCGGCAAATAACGAGATCACCACTTTGACACAATATTTTCAAAAAACGGCGTGACCTAAGTCACGCCGTTTGATAGAGTACAATAAGTTGCGCAAAAACAAATAGACATGGTTTGCAGATCTCT
>JAHHRT010000066.1 GCA_020025615.1 Oscillospiraceae bacterium
CGAGTAAAAAAATCCGCTCCCGAAGGAGCGGATTTTTTGATGATGAACCATGTAAGGCAGGGCAGTAACGATTGCTTGCGCACCGTGCACGTATTGTCCGCCCGCACTGCGGGCCGAGCGGGTCAGGGAAGTGACGATTACCTCCGCACTGTGCACGTATTGTCTGCCCGCCTTGCGGGTCGAGCGGGTCAGGGAAGTGACGATTACCTCCGCACCATGCACGTATTGTCCGCCCGCACTGCGGGCCGAGCGGGGCAGGGAAGTAACGATTACTTGCGCACTGTGCACGTATTGTCCGCCCGCACTGCGGGTCGAGCGGCGAAGGGCAGTGGCAATTACCTCCGCACCGTGCACGCATTGTCAGCGGCGACTCGCCGCCTCAGCCGACCCGGTTTTCATAGGTGAAGACGTCGCTGGCTCTCTCCATTTCGAAGTAGGCAAGCATAATGTCTTCTGCAACGGGTGCCAGCCAGCCGCCGTGAGCGGCCTTTTCGCCGTAGACAGCAATGGCGATTTCGGGGTCTTCCATGGGGGCAAAGCAGATGAATGCTGCATGGTCAGAGCCGCCGGAGGAGTGCTGTGCGGTGCCGGTTTTGGCGCAGACCGCTACCGGGAAGGAGCCTCTTCCATTGGGGTCATCCCAACCGCCGAAGTTCTTACGGGCCGTACCGGTGTTGCCGGTAATAACCTGACGCATACCGTTCATGTAGGTCTCGTAGACCTCCCAGGGAATGTCCAGCTTGTTGGCAATCTCGGGCTTGCGCTCCAAAATCAGGGTTCGGTAGTCAGAAGAAACCACTCGATTCAGGAAGGTTGCCTTGTAACGGGTGCCCTGATTTGCCAGGGTGCTGGCGTAGACCGCCAGCTGCATGGGGGTGAAACGGTTCTCGGACTGACCGATGGCGGCCAGAATCTTATCGCCAACGAACCAGTTGGCGTTCAGACCGGTGTAGGAGTGCTTCTTACTTTCGGGGTTAGCACGCCAGCCGAGTTTCTCGGTCAGTTCGATGCCGGTAGGCTCGCCCAGACCCAGGGCCTTGGCGGTTGCGTCCAGCTGCTCAATGGAAATCCGGTCGCCCAGCTCATAGAAGAAGTAGTTGCAGGATACTTCCAGAGCCTTGGCACCGTCGATCTCACCGTGGGTCGCCTTTACGGAGGACCAAAGCAGACAGGAGGGGGTAAATCCGGGGTACTTGGTGAAGACACCTTCGTCCTTGATGGTCTCTTGATATTGCAGCTGATTGTTCATCATGGCGGCAATCAGCGTACAGGGCTTAAAAGAGGAACCGGGGGCGTAGTATGCACCAAATGCCCGGTTAAAGAAGGGCTTCAGCGGGTCTGCTTCAATCTTTGCCCAGTCCTCGTGCATGGTGGCCAGATTAAAGGAGGGGTAGCTGGCACAGGCCAGAACCTTTCCGGTCTTTACCTCCATGACAACAACAGCGGCACCTTCGGCATCCTCGGCATCTTCGTTGCCGTCGTAGGTGTTGGGGTCGTGGAACTCGTTCATTCGCTTGGCGAGGGCATCCTCGGCAATTCGCTGAATGTTCAAATCCAGGGTGGTTTCGACATTGGCACCAGCCTTGGGGTGCTTGGTATAGGTCTGAGAAATGATGGAACCGTCTCTGGCAACCTTATCCAGACGCTGTCCGTCAATACCGTGGAGGTATTCTTCAAATGCCTCTTCAAATCCGGTCTGACCGACCTGAGCATCCATGGAGTAGCCCTCTTCCTTAAAGACCTTCCACTGTTCTTCATTCATTCCGCCCAGATAGCCCAGCACATGGGCGGCATACTTGGTGTGGTATTCCCGAACGGTGGAGGATTCAACCATCAGGCCGGGGATGTTCAGCTCCAGAATGGCGGACAGGTCATCGTCGGAGACGTCCTCAATGAAGATGTAGTTGGGCAGATTGGTAACGCCGCGGAGGTCAAATTCGTAACGCATACCAATGACGGCACGGGCTTCCTCGTCGGTCCAGGTATCGGGAATTTCGTAACGTCTGCGCAGACGTTCCAGCAGCAGGGGGGCTGTCACGTCAGGGTCCAGGTTCCAGTCCACCATGAAGTTCTGGAAATACCGCTGCCAGGCGGCGGGGTATTCGTGGAGGGTATATTCAAAGGGACGGGTCTTGGTGACAGGAAAATGGTCCAGATAGTCGATTCCCAGCTCCTGGCACTTGTGGTAGAGCCGATACAGGTGCTCGTTTCGATTATCAGCGGACTTAATAACGTAGTGGTTGAAGACCAGGTCATAACTGGCTCGGTTGCCCACCAGAACCTTGCCGTTTCGGTCCAGAATGTCTCCTCGGGCCGCACGGACGGTGGTAATGGTGCTGTAAACGGTGGTGTTGTCATGATTGCCGTCAGTCTTGATGATCTGCAGGTCAAAAAGCTTAAAGGAATAAAGTGTCAAAACGCCGATGAAGATCATCAGCAGCAAAATTGCGCGATAACGGCTTATTCTCTCCATGTACTTCCTCCAATTTGTCCAATCCGGTCAATCAGCGGATACAGAGGGATCATCACAATCCAACTGAGAATTCCGGTGACCAGAAAGGCGGGAATGCGATACCAATTGGTAAGTCCTGTGATGACGCCGGCTGCATAGACGCCAATCTCATAAAGCATGAGGGACAGGCCGGCGCACAGGATGATAGAATTGCGGTTGCGGTGCCAGTAGGCCTGGCGGAACAAGGTGGCAAGAATACCCAAAATGCTCATAATGCCTACGGCGAAGGGGCCGGGGGCAAAGCCGGAAAAGTGATACAGCGTGGATGTTATCACGATGAAGATGCTTCCCACATCGATGCCCTCCATCACAGTGATGAGCAGCAGCACAGCTGCTACCAGATCGGTGGTGGTTCCGAAGAGGGAAACACGGCTCATAATAACATCCTGAATCACCAGCATGGCAATGCACAGCAGGATCAGCAGCGCCCATTTGAGCAGATGCAGCCGCTGGAGCTTTGTCATATAGAACTTGCTGATGGTGCTGGATTCCAGGTTATCCGGGCGGAAGTCCGGCTCTTTTTTCTGAAATAGTTTGGAAAGGGAAAAATTGCTGAAGATAGGAGCAGACCGTCGGGGCCTTCTGGAGGGGCGTCTGGCAGGCCGCTTGGCGGGCCTGCGCCGGGGGGCTGCCCGTTTCCCGGAATAAGGGGATTTCCGGGCGCGGGGATTTCTTCTACTTGCCATAGTCGATCACTCCGTCGTGTAGTTGGTGAGGATGAAGACCTGCTCCATGGAGCTGATCTTGGCAGCGGGGCTCAGAAGGGCAAACTTGGCAACGCCGGTTTCCTCAAAGCCTGCGTCTACAACATAACCCATAATGAGGCCTCTGGGGTACACGGTAGAACCGGAGGTCACAACCTGGTCGTGGTTGCGGATGATGGCAGAAGAGGGAAGATAGTCCATTTTCAGCAGGGTATCGTGACCGGAAATATAACCGCCGCTCACCATGCCGTTATAGCCGGAGGTGGCGATGGTTGCGGAAATTTCCAGAGTGGAGTCGAGAACGGTCTTTACCACAGCGTAGTTGGGGCCGGCTTCGGTTACCAGGCCCACCACTTCGCCGTTGGCGGTGATGGCACACAGACCGGGTTCAATGCCGGAGGTGGTGCCGCGGTTGATGGTGAAGGTGTTTGACCAGTCAGTGGAACTCCAGCCAATGATGTAGGCATCTACCAGCTCATAGTCCTCGTGGGTGGTTTTGAGCTCCAGCAGTGCACGGAGACGCTCGTTTTCACGGGCCACCGAGTCAGCCTGCCGGGCCACGTCCTCCATCTGGGCAATTTTCGATTTCAGCACGTCGTTTTCAGCGGACAGAGCCTCGTATCGGAACATATAGCTGTAGTATTTTTCTACCTGATTGGTGATGGTATTTGCCACTGCGTGAAAAGGAGCCATCACACCCTGAACCAGCATATCCGGCAGAGTCTGCCCGGCAACGCTGGAAAGAATGGTGAGGCCGGCTGTGAGCAGCAGGACAATCACAATGATAACACGAACTTTGGTACTAAATAAACGCCTCATTTGGAAACCTCCATCCATTCGGGAACAAGCTTTTGAAGGGCTTTGTGCAGTCTGCAAACCGGAAGCCCAACCACGTTATAATAATCGCCCTTCAGGCCTTCGCAGAACAGAGCGGCACCGCCCTGAATTCCATAGGCCCCGGCCTTGTCCATGGGCTCGCCGGAGCGCACGTAAGCTTCAATCTCCCTTTGCGAAAGTTCTCTGAAATGCAGATCCGTCACTTCGGTAAAGGTCTCACTGGATTCTCCCCGCACAACGGTGCATCCGGTCATAACCTGATGGTCCCGGCCGGAAAGCATGGTCAGCATTTCCACGGCCTGCCGGGAATCCTTGGGCTTTCCCAGAATCTTACCATTGCAAACCACAATGGTATCCGCGGCGACCACCACATCGTCCTGTTCACGGGAGACAGCCAGGGCTTTTAAGCGGCTGACCCGGGCCACCTCCTGCTGGGGGGCGGCATGGGGGTCCATGGTTTCGTCAATATCTGCCGCCCGCACCACAAAGGGAATGTGAAACAGGCCGAGAAGCTCCTTTCGTCTGGGGGAGGCAGATGCTAAAATCAGTTGCATAGATTGGTTCCTTCCATCCTTGATTACTCTACGCCTCTTAAATAAAGACCTCTGGTGCAGGCACCGGGATCAAAGGGCTGGGGGTTCAGATAATCGGCAATGACACGGTCCACTTCCCGACCGTTTTCCGTGGTGAAGTACAGTCGGACAGCCCAAAGCCCCAGCTTGGCAAGATCCTTCTGGCGGTCCAGCCAACTGAGCTTTTTGCCGTTTAAGAGCACACTGCGGCAGGAATTGCCGTCTTTGATAATGGGAAATTCCGAACCGGTCTTGTCCATCAGCTTGGTCTGGCCCAGGTGACAGGTGCATTTCCCGGTGCGGTTGCGGATAAGGCAGTGCTCGGTGAGCATCAGGGGCAGACGACCGTAGATGATGATTTCGGAATCCACAGCCTTGCTCACGTCCCGAATCTGGGGAAGGGTCATCTCAAAGCTCAGGGTTGCAGAGCGGAACTCCATCTGCTGCAAAAAGTCCATGGCACCGGAATTGTAGATATTGAGGCCGAAATCCCCGTGGATTCGCATCTTAGCTTCCCGGGCGGGGATGAGAAGTCCCAGATTTCCCACCAGAACATCCCGGATTCCCAGCTCCCGGACCCGAAGCATATCCTGCTTCACCCGGGTCATCTCGCCGTCGTGAACGATTCGGGGCAGCACAGCAGCCACCCGGCCCCGTTTGGCAAGGTCCATGCACAGGCTCAGGTCCTCCACCAGAATGTGCAGGGGCACATAGAGCATGGCGGTCTCCAACTCCATGAGCTTGGGGGTCAGCTGCTCCCGGGCGGTAATCTGCACGGTGAGACCGGGCAGACCCTTGGCACCTTTATAATAGGGAACCGGGGTGGACTTTCGGACCTTGTGCTCTTCCCGCCGGGCCCGCAGTGCGGTGAGCTGATTCAGCACATCCCGGCGCATACCGTTGATGGCGGCAGCGGACATGGTCATGCCGGGGTCGATCTGGGTGCGGACCTCCACACAGCGATAGGGCGTGCCGCCGGTTTTGGAGACACGCTGGGCCAGAGCCTCCCCGGTGAGGGGGAAGTTTCGGGCCAGCTCCGGCCTGGGGCCTTCTGCCCGGCACATCCGGCCGTCGGGGTCCCATACCGTGAGGCTGCTGCCGTCCACTGTGACCACAGCCCGGAATTTAATGTCTACCAGGGCATTTTCGCCGGATTCATAGGACTGCTGGGCAGATTGGAGCCACTTGGGGTCGTTGCCCTGGTCCTTCCGGGTGCCGAACATATTGAGGTCCACCTTCCCGGTATAGTAACCGTCGGTGAAGCCCTCCCGGTTAAAGGCGGCATAGAGGGCATCCATCATGGTCTTGGTGACCACGCCTTCGTCCAGTGCCTTGCGGTAGACGGCGGTGACGGTTGCCACGTATTCAGGCCGCTTCATCCGGCCTTCCAGCTTCAGGGAGGCAACGCCCATATCCTGAAGCTCCTTCAGATATTCAATGAGGCAGTTGTCCTTGAGGCTCAGGGGATACTTGTCTTCCCAGCGATTGTAGCCATAGGGCTGGCGGCAGGGCTGGGCGCAGCGGCCCCGGTTGCCGGAACGGCAGCCGATGACGCTGGACAGGTAGCACTGTCCGGAATAGCACATACAAAGGGCGCCGTGGGCGAATACTTCAATTTCAATGGGGGCGTTGGCGCAGATATAGCGGATTTCCTCCCGGCTCAGTTCCCGGCTGAGGACCACCCGATTCATGCCCATGGCGGCGCACAGCTGGGCACCGGACAGGGAGTGAATGGTCATCTGGGTGGAGCCGTGGATTGCCACATTGGGGGCAATCTGGCGGCAGAGCTGAACAACGCCCAAATCCTGGACGATGAAAGCGTCCACGCCGCACAGGGCTGCATGGCGAATCAGGTCTTCCAGGTCCCGCATCTCCCGGTCGGAGACCAGGGTGTTGAGGGTGAGGTGGACCGACACGCCCCGGACGTGGCAGTACTTGACGGCCTCAGCCAGAGTGGAAGGGGTGAAGTTCTTTGCGCCTTGCCGTGCGTTAAAATTCCCGCAGCCCAGATACACTGCGTTGGCACCGTTCTGAACGGCGGCCCGCAGGGCATCCATTGAGCCCGCAGGAGCTAATAATTCAATCATAATCGTCTCTCTCCATGGATAATTCAAATCAGAAGCATCTAAAAACAATGCTGATAACAGCCTATAATTACGGACATTATAACATAGGAAAGAGAAAACTTCCACCCTTTCCTGGGGGAATTTAAGAAAAATTAACGGTTTGGCCATGGTTTTTCCCCTGGAAATCCGACGAAAAATTTCTGGATGATTTTCAAAAATTCTGGTTGACAAACTGCAATCCCCATGATATACTCAGTTTGTAAATGAGAATCACTCTCAAAGATAAAAGAAACGGAGGTGCCTATGGGAACGCCGACTAAGCAATTTAAGAAGCGCAACGCCATTCTGGAATGTCTGCAAAATACCGATGTCCACCCGTCAGCGGATACGCTGTATCAAATGCTTCAGCAAGAGCACCCGGACATCTCACTGGCAACGGTTTATCGAAACCTGGCCCGGTTCAAAGAACAGGGTATCATTACCAGTTTGGGAACGGTCCACGGGATCGAGCGATTTGATGCCAACACAGAACCCCATGTCCACTTTGTTTGCAGCTGCTGCGATGCGGTGCTGGATCTTCCCCAGATGGAAGCGCCGGAGAGCTTGTGCAGCCAGGTGTCCGAAATGACTGGCGCACAGGTTGACAGCTGCCAGCTGGTATTCACCGGTATCTGCTGGGAATGCCGTCGCAAGCGGGTAACCGCTTAAAAATGTCCATTTAATTATCAAAAATTTCAGTATTTGGAGGAATTTATTATGAAGAAGTTTGTCTGCCCCGTTTGTGGTTATGTCTACGAAGGCGAGTCCATGCCCGCTGATTTCGTCTGCCCCGTCTGCAAGGTCCCCGGTTCCAAGTTCATTGAGCAGACCGGCGAGATGAAGCTGGCTGCTGAGCACGAGTACGGCATCTACGCTAAGACCGTTAAGAACAACCCCGACATCTCCGCTGAGGACAAGAAGTTCATCTTCGACCAGCTGATGGCTAACTTCCAGGGCGAGTGCTCCGAGGTCGGTATGTACCTGTGCATGGCTCGTATCGCTCATCGTGAGGGCTACCCCGAGATCGGCCTGTACTGGGAGAAGGCAGCTTTTGAAGAGGCTGAGCACGCTGCAAAGTTCGCAGAGCTCCTGGGCGAGGACCTGGAGCCCAACATGAAGAACGACACCAAGAAGAACCTGGCATGGCGTGTGGACTGCGAGTTCGGTGCAACCCAGGGCAAGTTCGACCTGGCTGCCTGCGCTAAGAAGAACGGCCTGGATGCGATCCACGACACCGTCCACGAGATGGCTCGCGACGAGGCTCGCCACGGCAAGGCTCTGAAGGGTCTGCTGGAGCGTTACTTCAAGTAATCCAATTTACAATATACCCAAAAAGGGGAGTGCCTGCGCACTCCCCTTGACACTATCCAAAAAGAAGTTACATCCCCGTAGACGGAAAGGAAGATAGTGTGAAAGAAACCCATCAGGGGTGTCTTTCGCGTTTAATCCATCGACCTTTCAGAACTTTGCAGAGTTCTGAAAGGTCGCCTCAGTGGGGAGAAAATACTTTTTCGACACGCTGAGGGGAGTGCCTGCGCACTCCCCTTGACACTATCTAAAAAGTGATGGAATCTCCGTAAAAAGAGGAGCATGAGCAAGAAATCCGGCAAGGTTTTCTTCCTTATGCTCCT
>JAHHRT010000067.1 GCA_020025615.1 Oscillospiraceae bacterium
CTACCACCTATACACTCCAGTATAAGGGTGACGAGTACAACATCAGCAGTTCAACAGTTCGCAGATTGAAAGCTGGAGAATCTGTTTCGACCAATACGCTGGACAGTCTATGCAAAATCCTCAAGTGTGATATTTCTGATATTATCAAATATGTAGATGAAACCCCATGATCTTCTGCAAAGTAAGAAGGTCATGGGGTTTTGACTGCAACAAAGAAATATCAAAGTAATAAATTTTATGTGAATATATTTTTTACGAATGGTAGCTGTTGCCTGTTTTAGAATTATTCCCAGTTTAAGTCTGAGTTCAAAATCGTTGCACTTCTTTTGATTGATTTATCTTCTGAGCCATAACCAATCTCAGCTGTCACGGCAATATCGTTTTTTAATTCGATTCGGTGAAGGGTGAGTTTACTTGCTGAATCATCTCCATCAACAAAAAAAGGACTGTCTACTTCATCGAATAAAAAGAAATTTCCCTGCAAGACACCACATCCTGAGTTCTGACAATGATTTCCGTAATCATTGGATTTTGTCGTTTTTGAATAACCCCAAAAATAATTGTATCGTTTTCTCAGCTCACTTTCTAACCTCTCAGGCAACTTTGAAAGAATACGACCGATATGAATGTTGCCATCTTCTTCATATTCGTATTGCGTGTCCCATTTTTCATAGAATGACTCAAAACCAAAACCAATAACCCTAGTTGGTGATTTACAGCGAAAGCATGTATGTATCCCTTCCACAATGTATATATGATCACATATGATTTCATTTCCATCAATCCATTTTGTAAATTGGTTATATTTTTTTCGATTATCAATATACCACTTCTTTATGTCTGGATTCCATTTTGCTCCCAACGCTTTTGCTTCATCTTTCTGACTATACGGAACATTTAAAATTAGAGCCATACCCGCACCTCCATCTAAGCTGTATTTTTTGCTCATTAATACTCATTATAAATCATCTTAGGTATAATAGATAGTACTTTTTCGTAATGTTCAATTTCTGCCTGTTTCGCCGCTTGGGCCAAAACTCATTAGGAAAAGTTAAAAAACAAAGTAAAACTGACTAAATAGGCGGCTTCTTGGCCGAAGTGACAGGATTCGGGAAATTAAGGAGTCCCGGACGTCAAGCCGCCCGGGAGCGGCAGTCCACCGGACTGCCGCATATAGATGGTTCGAATCCTACCATCGGATACAAAAACCCAGGATGTCCTTCAGGACAGCTGGGTTTTCGTCTGAGTGACAGGATTCGGGAAATTAAGGAGTCCCGGACGTCGAGCCGCCCGGGAGCGGCAGTCCACCGGACTGCCGCATATAGATGGTTCGAATCCCACCATCGGATACAAAAACCCAGGATGCCCTTTAGGGCATCCTGGGTTTTTGGTCCGAGTGACAGGATTCGAACCTGCGGCATCCTGCTCCCAAAGCAGGCGCGCTACCAACTGCGCTACACCCGGATATGAAATTGCTGGCGGTACGATGGGAAACCTACGAACCTCATGTATTATACACGATGGGGAAGAAAAAAGCAACCAGAAGTTGTTGACGGCTGCGGGGGAATATTCCGCGGCCCCTGGTGTGCACCCGTTCCATGACCGAACACAGCGGAAAAAGCACCGTTGCGCTTGATTTACAACACAGCGAAAAATTTTATGGTATACTCGGATTATCCAGAGAGGAGGAAACCAAATGAAGTTTACACTGGTCATTGATAAAACGAAAGAGGAGGAAGTGGTGGCGACGGTTCACCGGGAATCCCCTCTGACGGCGAAGCTGGAAAATATGGTACGCTCCTACGACGGAAGCGACCGGATTCCCGGCTATACTGAGGATGATATGAAAATCCTTCTGTTTTCAGACATTGAGTGCATCACACTGACAGGCGGGAAGACATACGCCATCGACCGAAAGGGGAAGCGGTATCTGCTCCGTTATCGGCTTTATGAGCTGGAAGCAATGCTGCCGTCTAATTTCATCCGCATCAATAAATCCGCATTAGCAAACCAAGACCATCTGGACAGATTTACAGCATCCTTTAACGGTGCTGTGGATGCCGTCTTTCGGTGCGGCTACCGGGACTACGTATCACGACGCTGTTTTGCAGACATCAAGAGGAGGTTAGAAGCAAAATGAAAAAACACATTCAGGAATTTTTTAAGATCGGGCTGATGGCCTGCGGCGGCGGACCGCTGATTCTTGCCATTGTCTATGGTATTCTGGGGGCAGTGGGGACGGTTGAGACCGTCAGTGTGCAGACGCTGGTTTTGGGCGTTCTCACAAGTCTCCTGCTGGCTTTTATTGCCGGAGGCATCAGTGTGGTGTATCGCATTGAAGAGCTTCCGCTCATGTGGGCGTCCTTGATTCACGCCTGTGTGCTGTATCTGGACTACATCCTCATCTATCTGCTGAACGGTTGGCTCAAGTGTGAATGGTTTCCACTGCTGGTGTTTACGGGAATTTTTCTGGCGGGCTATATTCTGATTTGGATTTTCATTTATCTTTCTATCCGGCGGAATATTCGCAAGCTCAACGAAAAAATGCGGGCCTGAACAACATAATGAAAAGGGGGTGCTGTGCATCCCCTTTTGTTATTATGTTATGGTGTTTCGCGGCCTTCCAGAGACTTTTTTAGGTAGGGTGCGGTAACGGAATCGGGGGAGGAGAGCATTTCGCGTGGGGTGCCGGAGAAGATGATATTGCCGCCCTCGGCACCGCCGCCGGGGCCGATCTCTACCACATAGTCCGCGGCTTTCAGAACTTCCAGGTTATGCTCGATGAGGAACACGGAGTTGCCGCCGGCCACCAGACTGTCAAACAATGCAATGATGTTCTGCACGTCCTGGAGGTGAAGTCCGTCGGTAGGCTCGTCCAGAATGAGAATCTGGCCCCGCTTTCCCAGGTAGGAGGCCAGCTTCATCCGCTGAAGCTCACCGCCGGAGAGGGTGGAAAGCGCCTGGTTGAGGTGGAGATAGAACAGGCCCACATCCGCAAGGGGCTGGAGCTTTTCCTCGATCTTGGTTCCGGCAAACCGTTCCATAGCCTGGTGAATGGTGAGATCCATCACCTGAGCGATGTTCATGCCGTCCACGGTATATTGCAGGGCTTCCTTGGAATACCGGAGACCGCCGCAGGCCTCGCATACCGTTTCCACGGAGTCCATAAATGCCATTTCGGAGACAATGACACCCTTGCCCTGACAGACGGGGCAGGCACCCGCGCCGTTAAATGCGAACATTCCCACCTTCTGCCCGCTCTTTTGGGCGAAGAGCTTGCGAATGTCGTCAGCAACGCCGATGTAGGTGGCGGGGGTGGAACGCAGGCTGATGCCAATGCTCTTCTGGCTGATAAGGGTGACTTCCTCGCCGTATTCCTTGGCGAAGGCCTCCATGAGGGAGCTTTTGCCGGAACCTGCCACACCGGCAATGACGGTGAAGAGCCCCTTGGGGAGATCCACAGTCAGGTCATTGAGGTTGTGGAGATTCAAATGCTCCAGGTGGAACCACGCCTTGGGCTGGCGGACGGTTTCTTTGAGACCGCCGGACTGCCGCAAAAGCTGCCCGGTGAGGGTATCTCCCTGAATCAGCTCCGGGTAGCTGCCCTCAAACAGAATCTCGCCGCCCTGGGTGCCCGCACCGGGTCCCACATCGATGATGTGGTCGGCAATCTCCATCATCTCCTTGTGGTGCTCCACCATGAGCACGGTGTTGCCCCGGTCCCGCAGACCCACCACGGCCTCACTGAGGCGGTGAATGTCATGGCTGTGCAGGCCGACGCTGGGCTCATCCAGCACATAGAGCAGGTCCGAAAGAGAGGAGTTGTTGTACTTTGCGATTTTGCACCGCTGGGCCTCGCCGCCGGACAGGGTGCCCATGGGGCGGTCCAGGGTCAGATAGTCCAGACCAATGTCAATGAGAGCCTGGATTCGGCTGCGCAGAGATTCCACCATGTCCACGGCAATGGGATCTTCAATGGCATCCAGCCAGGTGATAATCTCGCCCAGGGGCATGGAAGTGATTTCGGCAATGTTCTTGCCGCCGATTTTACAGGAGAGAATGGTGGGATTCAGCCGGGCACCGTGACATTCCGGGCAGACACCCTGGGTTACCAGCGGTTCCAGCTTTTTCCAGTGGACCTTGGCATCGTCTCGCTTGAGCATCCGATTCATCCGATACATCAGGCCCTCATAGGTTCCGGCCTTGTAGTATTCAGGAGGGGGATTTTTGAGCTTCATCGGCTCCTGATAGAGGAACAGGTGCAGCTCCTCCGGGGTGAAGTCCCGGATTTTTTTGTTGGGGTCATAGAGACCGCAGGCACCATAGTAGAGCCAGCGCCACTGACCCGGCTCAAAGGCCACATAGCGGATGACACCGGGGTCATTCAGGCACTTGTCAAAATCCACCAGCTTGTGAACATCGATTTCTGTAATCTCACCCAGGCCGTCACACCGGGGGCAGCGGCCCTGGGGATGGTTAAAGGAGAAGGAATCGGAGTATCCCACAAAGGGACTGCCTACCCGGGAAAACAGCAGACGGAGCAGGGAATAGATATCCGTATAGGTGCCCAGAGTGGAGCGGACCTGAGAGGAGGGCTTCTTCTGGTCAATCACGATGGCAGTGGGCAGGTTCTCAATTCTTCCCACATGGGGACGACCGTATTTGGGAAGATACCGCTGGGCGAAGCTGGGGAAGGTGTCGTTGAGCTCCCGGCGGGACTGGGCAGCAATGGTGTCCATGACCAGAGAGCTTTTGCCGGAGCCGGACACGCCGGTGACAACGGTGATTTGGTGCTTGGGAATGTCCACAGAGACGTGCTTCAGATTATTCTGCGTGGCGTCAATCACGCGGATGGGTTTTTCTGCCATAACTGCTCCTTTCTGTCTCAGCTGAGAGCTTGAATGAGTTCCAGAATGTTGTGGTCGGGGTCGTAGAAGTAGACAGCGCGGCTCATGCCGAAGCCGTATTTGCGGCTGTCAAAGGTCTGGGGTGCAGAAAGAAATTCCACGCCCTGCGCCCGGAGCCGTTCATATTCTTCGTCAATATCCTCCACGGAAAAGCACAGCTCAGAAATGGAGGATTCAAAAAGCGTGGGAGTATTTTGGAGAGCGGGGCGGTCGGTGAACTGAATCAGCTCTACCGGCGGGGCAGAGGGGTCCTCAGGGCGCAGATAGGCCACCCGGGCAGAGCAGCCGGGACGGCGGAACAGCTCGGCGGTCTCAGGTCCGCCCATGGTCATTTCTCCCAGAAAGTGGAGCCCCAGAATGTCACGGTAAAATGCAATGGACCGCTCCAGATCGGTCACGGTAATGCCAATGTGTGCAACAGAATGAAACATAAAAAATCTCCTTTCAGGAAGGGCCGGAACCCTCTTTGGAGTTCCGGCTATGGGATGTGCTGAATTGCGGCGGCCATACCTTGTAGTCAGTTCTCCCGGTCGCCGGGGTCTTGCGAAGGGTCACAGGCTTCATTACAGTATTCCCGCCGCAGCAGGTCTATAATATCCCGGATACGGGGATCTTCGATGGAGTAGCGGATGAACTGGGCCTGCTTTTCCGCCGAAATCAAACCGGCGTCCCGGAGCCTGTGGAGATGCTGGGACAGGGCGGGGGCGGAGATGTCCGGCACGTAAGTGCTGATTTCGCCCACGGTCATAGGGCCTTCTAAGAGGGCACAGAGAATCAGCAGACGGTTTTCGTTTGCCAGCTGGCCCATGAGGTCAGCGACTTTCTTAGCATTATTGCGCATGGCTTCCTCCTTCTGCACAGGCGGAGCAGGAAGTGCAGCTGCCGGTGCAGGTATTCTGGGGCTTTCCGGCCCGAGCCTGACAAATGAGCTGGGTGGTGGTGCCCATGGGGCAGAAAACACACCAGGACCGGGGCTTATAAAGCACCATGACGATGAGACCGATGAGGGTCGAGGTCAGCATCATGCTGTAGAAGCCGAAGGCAAACTGGGCGACCCAGGGAGCAAAGAGCGTGCCGTGGTAGGCCCAGTGCCAGGGAAGCCGAAAGGTCCAGAAAAGCTTTACCACCTGGCGCAGACCCTGGGCCCCGCTGCCCACCAGATAGGTAGTGTAGAGCATCTGGAAGAACATGGCAAAAAAGAAGATGAGGAACCCATAGCGGAAGGCCTTGGAGCGCATCCAATTGGGGGTGGGCTTGTTCCGGGAGAGCTTCAGCTTGTCACCCAGAAGTCCTAAAAACTGGCCCCGGTCACAGTAGCGGTTGCAGTAAAGCTTCCCGCCGCCGAAAATTGCGATGAGCAGGGGCAGAAAGAAGAAAATCAGTCCGAGCCAGGCGAAGAGAATGTTGAAAAATCCCAGACCTAAGTAGATGGGCGTGACAATCCAGAGATAGTCGTACCAATGTTTCTGCTTGCTGTTCATGGCTGCACCTCCCGCTGTTTCAGTTCAATGGCCCCGGCGGGACATTCCTTTTCGCATTTTCCGCAGCCAATGCAGATATCCTTATGGATTTGTGCGATGACGCCTTTCCAGATGGTGATGGCGTCTTTGGGGCAGACCTTGAGGCAGCTGCCACAGGCAACGCAGTAAGCGCCTGCTTCGGCATATCGTTTGGATGCCATAAAAATCCTCCTGTTGTGGTAATTGGAATTAAGCAATTGCTTAATTCAGCATTTTCTTAATCATAGCACAGAGGGATAATTAAGTCAATACTTAATTTAGAAAATAATACTTGACGGAGGGGGAAATCCATGCTAAAATGTTGCAGAAATGAATATTAAAGCTTCGGAAGCTTCTTCCGAAGAGTGGATTTTTCAGGTGGTTTCCCCACTTCTTTCCGCCACAGACAGCCTGTTATGGGTGCCTGGGGCTTTTTTTATGCCAAAAATTAAGAAGGAGACATAATATGGACCAAAGTTACATGAAAACAAAATCGATATTTCCTTTGGTGATGGCTATGTCCATCCCGAACATCCTCTCAATGCTCATTAACTCCCTCTATAATATTGTAGACAGCTTCTTTGTGGCCCGGATCAGCGAGCAGGCCATGAATGCCATTTCTATTGTATATCCCATCCAGAACCTGAGCCTTGCCATTGCGGTGGGCTTTGGTATCGGCATCAATGCGCAGATTGCCCAGCTGATGGGCAGGGGCGAGGACCACAAGGCCGGTGTTGCCGGAACAGTCGGCATGGTCCTGGCTCTGGTTCACGGCATTGCTGTGTTCCTCATTTGCCGGATGCTCCTTCCCAGGTTCCTGGGGCTCTACACCCAGGATGCGGAGATTCTGGCAATGGGAATTCAGTACGGCAACATTGTTCTGCTGTTCAGCGGCGTGCAGCACCTCTTCATCGGGGTGGAGAAAATCTACCAGTCCCTGGGAAAAATGAAAACCACTATGGTCGCCATGAGCTTCGGCTGCATTGTGAATATCATCCTGGACCCCATCCTGATTTTCGGCATGGGCCCCATTCCGGCGATGGGCATTGCAGGCGCAGCCTGGGCAACGGGGATTGGCATGACCCTGGAGCTGCTGCTCTACTGGGCAGTGTATCTGGCAGCTCCTATCCCGGTTCGCTTTACCCGGGAGAACCTGCACTTTGATCGGCAGCTCCTGGGGCGGCTCTATAATGTGGGCATCCCTGCCAGCCTGAACATGGCACTGCCGTCTCTGCTGATCTCCGCTCTGAACAGCATCCTCATCCAATTCTCTCAGGTGTATATTGTGGTGCTGGGTGCCTATTACAAGCTGCAAACCTTCGTCTATATGCCTGCCAACGGCCTGATTCAGGGAATCCGCCCCTTGATTGGCTACAACTTCGGTGCAGGAGAGCAGGAGCGGGTCAAAAAGATCCACCGGCTCACCCTGCTCATCAGCACGGTGATGATGGTGACGGGAACGGCGGTGTGCCTTGCCTGCCCGGAGTGGCTCATGGGTCTCTTTGCAAACCAGCCGGAGACCATTCGGGAGGGTGCAGCGGCCCTTCGGATTATCAGTCTTGGCTTTGCGGCTTCGGCAGTTTCCATCACGGCCTGCGGCTGTATGGAGGGCTTGGGCATGGGAATGCCGCCCCTGGTGATTTCTCTGCTTCGCTATACAGTGCTCATCATTCCCGGCGCCTATCTTCTCAGCCGTTTCCTGGGGGCAGCCGGTGTCTGGCACGCCTTCTGGGTTACCGAGCTGATTGCTGCGGTGATCTCCTGGTTTTATTATCAGCACGCTTTGGCGGTTCATACCGTAAAGAAATAAAAAACTCCCCCATTTCCCAAA
>JAHHRT010000068.1 GCA_020025615.1 Oscillospiraceae bacterium
GTCTTTTCTGTCAGGGCCCGCTTTACAGCGGGGCCTTTTTTTGCGTCGATACCTATTATATTAGGGTTGCAAATATGTAAATAATATGTTAATATTAGTTCAAAAGAGTGGAAATTACAGTTATTTATGAAAAATATCATCGAATCAGCTATGATATTTAGATTGCAGAGTAACTTTTCTATTTCACTTTCACAAAATTCAGGGATAAATTTGTTTAATTTGACGGTGCCAGAATTTTCTCTTGTACTGTTAACAAATATTGAAAAGGTGGAATTTTTTATGTCTAAGATCAAGAACGAATGGCCTACCGAGCACAAGGGTGCCCTGCTTTACCGCAGCGCCTTAGCTTCCTCTGCCCAGAAGAGCGGTCTCAACGCCATGGGCTTTGAAGCAAAGGGAATTCCCTACGAAGAGGTCTACAAAGAGAGCTCCCGTCAATTGGCTGCTCAGAACGCCAAGACCTTTGGCAGCCGTATGGAAAACAAAAACGACCTGAGAGAATGGGGTAAGCAGATGACCCCCGAGCTGGGTCGTGAAGCCTTCGGCATGGAAGTCAAGGAATGTACCGAAGACTGCTTCGCAATGGATATGCACTTCTGCCCCCACCTGAAGGGCTGGCAGCAGCTGGGCCTGTCCGACGAAATGTGCTCCAAGCTCTGCGACCTGGCTATGGAAGGCGACTTCGCCATGGCCCGGGAAATGGGTTATGAGCTGGAGAACCCCATGCGTCTGGCAGACGGCGATCCTGTATGCCGCGTGATCTATCGTCGGAAAGAGAATAAAGAGAACAAGGACTAATCCCCCATACCTTCTGGGACGATAAAGGAGAGAATTATGAAAAGAGCAAAAGCCGAGACCACTGGTTCTTTACCCAAAAAATTAACCAGATTCTATGGCGTTGGTGAATTTGGACAGCAGCTCAGTCTGATGACCTTAAATATGTACCTGCTGTACTTCTACACCAATGTCTTGGGCATTTCCGGCACCGCTGCCGGTACCTTATTGCTGATTGCCCGTATTTGGGACGCCATCAACGACCCCATGATGGGCATGATCATCGACAACACCCACAGCAAGTACGGCAGATGCCGTCCCTATCTTCGCTACTGCGCACTGCCCGCCGGTGTGTTCCTGTTCCTGACCTTCTGCGCCCCCAATCTGAGCAACACGGCAAAGCTGGTTTGGGCATACGTCACTTACATCGGTCAGGGTATGCTGTACACCGCAACCGGCATTTCCTACACCTCTCTGATTGCACGCATTACCTCTGACCCCATTGAACGTGTGGGACTGAATCAGAGCCGTGCTTTCATCTCCATGTTTGCAGCGATTTTCATTTCTTCCATGACCCTGCCTCTGATTCAGGCCATCGCAAAGCACTCCAACGAGCGTGTGGGTTTCGCCGTTGTAATCGGTGTTTACGGTATTCTCCAGGCCTTCTGCTATTGGTTCGTGTTCCGCCTGACCGAGGGCCACGACCAGCCGGAGCCTAAGACAGAATCCAACGGACAGAATTCCGCTGCCAAGGATATGATTTCCTCTCTGGGATATGTCCTCCGCAACCCCCTGTGGCGCTGGCTGGCCCTGAGCACGCTGGTGTACTGCACCTCCTCCGCCATCACCCAGGGCGTCATCGTCTTCTATGTGAAGTACTATCTGGAGCGCCCCGATCTGGTTGGTATTGCAAGTCTCTGCTCTATGATCTCCAGCTTCTTCGCCATTGTTCTGCTGAAGGTCTTTGCTAAGAAGCTGGGCAAGGCAAAGAGCTGTGCCATGGGTCTTGCCGTTGCCATCGTCTGCGTTGCCATCCGGCTGTTCACCCGTGACAGCATCATTCCTCTGTATCTGCTGTGCCTGCTGCTTTCCGGCTTCGGCCTGGGCCTGTTCTCCTCTCTGCTTGTCCCCTCTCTGATGGACAGCATTGACTACGGCGAATGGCTGCTGGGCAAGCGCAACGATGCACTGGTTATGTCCGCCAACAGCTTTGGCAACAAGCTTGGACAGGGCCTGGGTGCCAGTATGCTGGGCTTCCTGCTGGATGCCATCGGCTACAAGGCCGAAGCCGTCACGCAGGCTGCCGCAGTCCGCAGCGGTATCTTCAATGTTGCCATCTTCGTTCCCCTGGCTGCTTTCTGCATTGTGTTCTGCATCATGCTGGTTTACAGCCGCTACGAAAAGAAACTGCCTGAGATTCGCGCCGAACTGGACGAGCGTCATCACGCTGCACAGACCGCAGTCGAAAAATAAAAACATCGGGTATGCGGCAAAAAACGGGAAAAGGATTTTCCCTTTTCCCGTTCAACCGCCTGTCCGCAGGCAGCAAAAAGGCCCGAAATCCGATGGATTTCGGGCCTTTGTTAAGCGTGCACCGCATTTTGCAGCACACCTAAATTCGCTCCCCTTGATTCTGGGGGAAATACCTGATATATTGGAATATATATTTCCGTCCATCACCGCCTGGCAATGCGTCTTCCGCTGGGTATGGTTGAGAAAGCACAGATTGGGGCCAGGCTCTACCGCGTGAAGCCGGGCAGCTGGGAGATTTCCCTGCACAGCTCTTTTGCCCATTCCCTGCTGATTTCTCCAAATTTAGCAGCAAATGCTTCTTTTCCCTGATACTTCCACAGCTGAATACTGTGTTTTGCCTGCTCATAAATTTCTTTTTTCCTTGTGTCCCAGTTTTCCGATGTCAGGATCCCGCTGAGATACAAGCCGAAGAGATAACGCACTTCCAGCTGGTCCACAACGGTTTCCAAGGATTGAATTCCCAGGGTTTTCACGAATTGGGCCAACATCCATTCGACAATGTCATTGGATTCCCGATTTTCTTCCAGTTCCAGTTCGAAGTCATAGAGCTGCGCCATGGAATAGTGTTCGGCTGCTGCCGCTGCAATGGATTGCGCACAGCTCGCCATAATGTCAATGCTGTTGCAGCAATCCAATAAATACTCTGCGATATCGGTGTTTTCCGGTTTCCCCGCAGCATAAACGGTTCCGATGCCGTTCATTGTCTGCGTTAAATGCAAGGTATTCAAAAAGGCCAGGGAACTTCGGATGGTGACGATGGACACCCCGTACTGCTTCATCAGGATGGTTTCCGACGGCAGCAGATCCCCGGGATGGATCCTGCTGAAATGAATATTCCGCACCAGCTCATAGGCAATCTTATGATAAAGGGGCATTGGGGTCTGATGGATATACCATCGGAAATCGACCTGACGGACTTGATTCAGCTCCTCCAGCTCCGCCAGCGGCGCAAAGGAATGTTCAATTTCGCACATTGCCTGTTTGCAAAACATGGAGATCCAGAAATGCAGCTCCTCATAGGCTTGCGCCGACAGCAGCGCCGTCCAGTGGCGAAGCGTCTCCAATGTCATCTCGGCCTCTCCTTTTACCAGCGGCCTGGAAGGCATTTCCACAAATCTCAGCTCGTCAAATCCATGTATTTGAACAAACAAGTCGTCTGCCAAACCATTGGACCGCTGATGAATCACCATCTCCATCCAATCGTATGCCAAATTCAGCAAATCGCTTCTTACGGTCAAATCCTTTGGGGATTTGGTCTGTAAAAAAAGATGGAGGTCATCCAGCAGCTGGGGTGTGGCCTTGGTGGCTCCATGCAGCACCAGCCCGGGAACAATGTAGGGAATCGCTTGATAACAATCCAGATTGGAGCGGTAGTGTGAGAGGAAAAGGCGTCTTCTCACGGACAAGCACCGTTCATCCGTGGGGTCAAAAATCACCACCGGGCGCTTTCGTTCCTCCATTTGCAGGAAGCCGTCCTCCTGTAACAAACGCATAGCACGTCTGATACTCGTCAATCCGATTCCAAACTCATCTCTGATTTTTTCCATAGACGACAGCTGGAAGCCCTTTGGGTACATTCCAATCAGGATTCGATTGACTATTTTATTATAAATCAGCTTGTATAGCGAAACTTCTTTTTCCATATCGCACCTTTTCTAATTTGGGAATGATGGGCTGCCCGGATTCTGACTGCATTGGCCCAAGGGCATTGCTTTCCCATCATTTTATATAATAAATTATACAACAGGCTCCCGAAAAAGTCATGTATTATTTTGAAAGGATAATTTTTATGCGAAAGACAGATGCGCAATATCAAGATTTTCTGTGTTTATTGAAACACGAACTGGTTCCGGCAATGGGATGCACAGAGCCGGTGGCCATCGCCCTGGCCTGTGCCAAGGCCCGGGATGTTCTGGGTGCTTGCCCCACAAGTGTCATTCTCCATGTCAGCGGAAATATCATTAAAAACGTAAAGAGCGTTACGGTTCCCAATACCGACGGTGGAAAGGGCATTAAAACCGCCGCCGCAATCGGCATTGTTGTGGGTCACGCAGAAAACGGCCTCCAGGTGATTTCCTCCGTCACCGACGCACAGCGGGACGAAATGCGCGCCTTGCTGGAAACCTGCCACATGGAAGTGATTCCTTCCGAGAGCGGTGAGGTTTTTGATATTGATGTTGAGATTTCCACCTCCGAGCACCGTGCCCGTGTACGGATTATTACATTCCACACCAATATTGTTCTGGTTCAGCTGGACGGAGAGGATTTGCTCTGCACCGGCCCCAACTGCATGAATAACAATCAGGAAGAACAGAAGCCCCCCATGTCCGTGAAGTCCATTCTGGATTTTGCCGACACCGCAGACATTGCCGACGTCAAGGAGATTCTGGACAGACAGATTCAATATAATTCCGCAATCAGCCAGGAAGGCCTGACCGGCAAGTGGGGTGCCGCAGTGGGCTGCACGCTTCTGAATTGCTACGGTAACGACGTTGCCATTCGGGCCCGTGCGGCAGCTGCTGCCGGCAGCGACGCCAGAATGAGCGGCTGTGAACTTCCGGTTGTGATCAACTCCGGCAGCGGCAATCAGGGCATCACCGCCAGTATGCCTGTGATTGTCTACGCAAAGGAATTGAATTGTTCGGATGAGCAGCTCTACCGTGCTCTGCTGGTCTCCAATTTACTGACCCTGCATCTGAAATCCGGCATTGGCCGTCTCAGCGCATATTGCGGCGCTGTGTGTGCAGGCTGCGCCGCCGGAGCCGCCATTGCATACCTCCACGGAGGTTCCGAGGAGGATGTATCTCACGCACTGGTGAACGGTCTGGCCATTGTCTCCGGCATTGTCTGTGACGGTGCAAAGCCCTCCTGTGCAGGCAAAATCGCCAGCGCCGTGGATGCCGGCATTGTGGGCTGGAAAATGTATCAGAACGGAAAACAGTTCTATGGCGGAGACGGCATTGTTCAGAAGGGCGTCGAAGAAAGTATTCGGGCCGTCTGCCGGGTCGGTCACGACGGCATGGTCGAAACCGACCGTGAGATTCTCAAGATTATGACCGAGAATTGATTGGTTCTATCATAAAAATCGGGGTCAGGCCCATCGCCTGGCCTCAATTTTTTAGCGGACCTATGGCAAAATCCCCCCTGGGCAGGGCGTTCGCTCTGCTCCAGGGGGGATTGGGCTTTCAGGGGGGAATGGAATATTACACGCCGTAGTAAGCGTTCAGGTACATCTGCTTGATTTCGCTGAACAGGGGGTATCTGGGATTGGCACCGGTGCACTGGTCATCAAAGGCCTGCTCCACCATGTCATCCAGGCGGTTCAGGAAGTCCTGCTCGTCAACACCGTAGTCCCGAATGGTCTTCTTAATACCGACCTTAGCCTTCAGGTCATCGATGGCAGCAATGAGGTTTTCCAGCTTCTCCTTGTCATCCTTGCCGCCCAGGCCCAGAGAATCTGCAACCTCTGCATAGCGGGCCAGGGTATGGGGATGGTCATACTGGGAGAAGGTGCCCATCTTGGGGGGAACCTCCTCGGCATTGAAGCGCAGCACCTCGTCAATGAGGAGGGCGTTGGCAATGCCGTGGGGCAGATGATGGAATGCACCCAGCTTGTGGGCCATGGAGTGGCACACGCCCAGGAAGGCATTGGCGAAAGCCATACCTGCCATGCAGGCGCCGGTTGCCATGTTCTCACGGGCTCTGGGGTCTCTCGGACCATTCTCGTAAGCGGCGGGCAGATTCTGGAAGATCAGCTTCAGACTTTGCAGGGCCAGGCCGTCGGTATATCCAGTGGCCATCATAGAGGCATAGGCCTCCAGGGCATGGGTGACCGCATCAATACCGGAGGCTGCCGTCAGGCCCTTGGGTGCATTCATCATCATATCGGCATCTACGATTGCCATCTTGGGCATCAGCTCGTAGTCTGCCAGGGGGTACTTAACGCCGGTCTGCTCATCGGTGATGACCGCGAAGGGGGTCACCTCAGAGCCGGTGCCCGCAGTGGTGGGGACAGCCACAAAATAGGCCTTTTCGCCCATCTTCGGGAAGGTATACACACGCTTGCGGATATCCACAAAGCGCATAGCCATATCCATAAAGTCGGCCTCGGGGTGCTCATAGAGGACCCACATGATCTTTGCGGCATCCATTGCGGAGCCGCCGCCAATGGCGATGATCAGATCCGGCTGGAAAGCTGCCATCTGAGCCGCACCGGCCTTGGCACAGGCCAGGGTGGGATCGGGCTCCACGGCGTGGAAGGTCTGATGGAGAATACCCATGGCGTCCAGCTTATCGGTGACGGGCTTGGTATAGCCGTTCTGGTACAGGAAGGAGTCGGTAACAACGAATGCCTTCTTGCGGTCCTTCAGCTCAGCCAGAGCAACCGGCAGACAGCCCTTCTTGAAATACACCTTCTCAGGCGCACGGAACCAGAGCATATTCTCTCTCCTCTCAGCCACAGTCTTGATATTCAGCAGGTGCTTGACACCCACGTTTTCAGAGACGGAGTTGCCGCCCCAGCTTCCGCAGCCCAGGGTCAGAGACGGGGTCAGGCGGAAGTTATAGAGATCACCCAGTCCGCCGTGGGCGGAGGGGGTATTTACCAGAATCCGGCAGGTCTTCATCCGGGCTGCAAAGGCATCCAGCTTCTCTCTTGCGCCTACTGCATCCAGGTAGACAGAGGCGGTATGTCCGTAGCCGCCGTCCTTCACCAGACGGTCTGCCTTATCCAGGGCATCTGCAAAGTCCGCGGCGCGGTACATGGCAAGCACCGGGGACAGCTTCTCATGGGCAAAGGGCTCACTGATATCGGTACTGGTGACCTCGCCAATGAGGATCTTGGTGGACTCCGGCACCTCTACCCCAGCCATAGCGGCGATGGTGGCGGCACGCTGGCCCACGACCTTAGCGTTGACGCCGCCGTTGACAATGACGGTGGAGCCAACCTTCTGGGTCTCCTCTGCACTGAGGATATAGCAGCCCCGCTTCTGGAACTCAGCCTTCACCGCATCGTAAATGCTGTCGAGGACCACGACGCTCTGCTCAGAGGCGCAGATCATGCCGTTATCGAAGGTCTTGGAATGGATGACGGAGGAAACTGCCAGGAGAATATCGGCGCTGTCGTCGATGACGGCAGGGACGTTGCCGGGGCCGACGCCCAGGGCGGGCTTGCCGGAGGAGTAAGCCGCATTGACCATGCCGGGGCCGCCGGTAGCCAGGATCAGGTCGGCCTGCTTCATGACCTGGTTGGTAAGCTCCAGAGAGGGCTGGTCGATCCAGGCGATGATCCCCTCGGGGGCACCGGCTGCAACTGCGGCCTCCAGGACGATCTTGGCGGCGGCAATGGTGCAGCCCTTGGCTCTGGGGTGGGGGCTGAAAATCACGGCATTGCGGGTTTTCAGGCAGATCAGAGCCTTGAAGATAGCGGTAGAGGTGGGATTGGTGGTAGGAATCACCGCTGCCACCACGCCGATGGGCTCGGCAATACGCTGGTAGCCGTAGGCCTCGTCGGTTTCGATGACGCCGCAGGTCTTGGTATCCTTATAGGCGTTATAGATGTATTCCGCGGCGTAATGGTTCTTAATGACCTTATCTTCCACAACGCCCATGCCGGTTTCGGCAACTGCCTGCTTGGCAAGGGGGATACGGGCTTTATTGGCAGCGGTGGCAGCGGCAAGGAAAATCCGGTCCACCTGCTCCTGGGTATAGGTTGCAAATTGTGCCTGTGCGGCTCTGCAGCGCTCCAAGGTTTCGGTGAGCTCCTGGGCATTGGTAACAATCGGATAATCAGCTCTCATGTGAAAGTCCCCTTTTCATATCGATAATATCTTATCGGTTTCTCGATATCGATAAGATACCACCGATTCCAGGAATTGTCAAGAG
>JAHHRT010000069.1 GCA_020025615.1 Oscillospiraceae bacterium
GCAAAGGCTCCCAGGTTATGGAGCAGAGAGCCGGAAATGGCGGTGACAATGCCGAAGGCAGACAGGAAGATCATCACCATGCTGGTGCAGATAGACAGCGCCAGATTCTGATAGATGATATTTCTGGTTTTCCGTGCCAGCTCGATGACGAAGGGAATGTTTTCCAGATTGTTGTTCATCAGGGCAATGTCCGCAGAGTCAATCGCCAGGTCACTGCCCATGGCACCCATGGCAATGCCCACATCTGCTTCCCGGAGAATCAGGGCATCGTTGATGCCGTCGCCCACTGCCAGAATCTTTCCCTGGGATTTGTCAAGCTGCTGGAGACACTGAAGCTTGTCCTGGGGCAGAAGCTGGGAGAAAACCTGATCCATGCCGGCCTCCTGACCAATCCACTGGGCAGGGGCCTCCCGGTCGCCGGTGAGCATCACCGCCTGATCGGCACCCAGGGCCCGCAGGGACTGGATGGCGTCGGCGGCTTCTGCCCGGATGGTATCGCTGAAACAGAAACCGCCCATAAGCCGATTTCCGCAGCTCACATAACTGACGCTGCCCGGGGCCTGGGGAATCAGGTCCGCAGGAATGGGACAGCCGCAGGCTTCAATCCACTGGGCACGCCCGAAGCGGATGGTTCCTGCCTGGCTTTCACCCTCCATGCCGGAGCCGGAAATCTCCCGAACAGCGGTGCAGGCGGGAACGCTTGGGGCGGCTCCGTAAGCCATGACGGCTTTGGAAACCGGGTGGGTGGAGCTGGAAGCCACGGCCTGGGCATAGCCCAGCAGGGTTTCCGGGTCGGTGTCTCCAAAGGGAAGAATCTCACTGAGGGCCAGTTCACCGTTGGTGATGGTTCCGGTTTTGTCAAAGACCACCGTTTTAATCTCGGTGAGGCTTTCCAGGAACTTGGAATTTTTAATCAGGATGCCCCGCTTGGTGGCGGCGGACAGGGCCGCAATCATGGGGGCGGGACTTGCCAGCATCTGCCCGCAGGGACAGGAGACCACCAAAATAGCGATGGCCTTGGATACGTCCCGGGTGGCGAGAGCCACGGCAGCGGCGATGGACAGCACAAAGGGAATGTAGTAGACCAGGAAGCGGTCAACAATCCGGGCCTCGGGGATGGACATATTCTCAGACTGTTCCAGAAGGCTCAGAATCTTGGAAAAAGAGGTATCCACATATTCCTTTTGAATTTCCACAGTGAGGGTGCCGTCCAGGTTCACCGTACCTGCGTAAACGGCATTTCCCGGGCGGACGTGGGCGGGTTCCGGCTCACCGGTGAGGGATTTTACATCCACATGGCTTTCGCCCTCCACCACCACGCCGTCGATGGGGATTCCTGCGCCGGGCTTTACCCGGATTCGCTGGCCCAGCTTGAGGGTTTTGGCATCCACCACCTGTTCCTGACCGTTTTCATAGAGGACGGCGGTGTCCTGCTGCATATTTTTGAGACCTTCGATTACATCCCGACCGCCCATAATGCTCCGCTCTTCCAGAATGTGGACCATGTTGAGCAGCAAGGGAATCATCAGGGCCAGAATCAGCTGGCGGTTCAGGGCGCTGGCAAGGATGGCAATGCCCACCAGAATCTCCATGGCGTTGGTAAGGTCATCGGTGAAGATGCCCCGGATGCCTGTGACCACAATGGGAACGCCCTGAATCAGAAAGCCGATGACATAGAGAAGCCGAGGAACGATGGGGTAGGGGCCTTTCAGCACGTAGGTATAGAAGAGACCCACCCCAAGGCAGCACAGGGAAATCATGGCACTGACAATTTCTCGGGTCAGCTTCTTCCGGCCTGCCTCGGTGAGGTTGTTCTTTTGCAGATTTTGCAGGGTGCTGGCACCCATATGGTCAAGATTCTCCATGGGCAGCCTCCTGAGATGTGGAAATTTCCGGCTGCTTCGGTGCCGGAGGTGTCAGAAATAGATTGGTGTCGCCGTCAGAAACCACCCGGACGGAGCCGATTTTCTCAAAAATCTGGCTGACCTTCTGAGAGTAGATTCGGGCCTTGACACCGGCGGGGTCGCTTTCGTATTCCTCTAAAACGCCCCAGAACTCCGCAAGGTCCTGATTGGCGGCGGCGATTCGCTGGGAATAGGTGGAATCTGCCTGTGCTACAGTGGTATCTGCGTCCGCCTGGGCGGCGGGGAGCACCTTCTCCCGGTACTGCCGGGCGGTGCTCAGCATGGTGGAAACCTGAACCGAGGCGGCGTTCACCTGGTCGTAAATGCCACGGACTTCCTCGGGCATGGCGACTTTGGTGAGCTCAATGCTCCGAAGGGCCACTCCCACATCTACCGCTTCCAGCTTCTGGGAAGCCCGGCGGAAGATGGCCTGGGTAAAAGCGTCCTTCTGGTCGGTGAGCAGGCTGTCCACCTTCATGGCGGCGGCCTCCCGGACCATGGCGGAGCTGACGCTGGCGTCGATGATGGCGGGAATGTCCTTGGCCCGCAGGGCATACTTCACAGGATCGGAGACGGTGTACTTCACCGATGCGGAAATCACCGCAATGTTATTGTCTCCGGTCATGACATAGCCGGTTTTGGAGGTCCGCCCGGTGCTTTCCCCGGAATCGTGGACAATGACGTTCTGCTGGAACACCTGATCCGTGGGAATCACAATGACCTCGTCGATGATATAGGGAAAGGCCAACAGAAGGCCGGGGCCATGAACCTGCTCCTCGTAGGTATCGCCCACAATCTTTCCCATCCGCAGAATGATGGCCTGGTTTCCGCTCTGGATAATGCGGATTCCGGAACAGAGGATACCAATGACCACAACGGCAATGAGAATACCAAAATATTTGGTGGCTGCCTGGAGAACATCCGTAAACAGGGAGCCTTTCTTCATTTCTCCTCACCTGTTCCTTCCTGCTGGAGGAGCTGGGTGATGGCAGTCACAAGGTCCTCCCGTTCCTGCTCGGGGAGCCGGCTCAGCAGGTATTTGAGATCCCGGAGCACCGTTTCGTCATCCTCGGGGGCCATGGTGTCGGCGTATTTCCTGAGAACGCTGAAGGGGTACTCGTCGGCCCGCACCACCAGAATGGTGGAGTCGTTTACCGATGCAACCAGGGTATCCAGCTCCTTCAGGAACTTGTAGAGGTCCATGTTGGCGGCCTGGGCCTGAGCATAGATCTTTGCCACTTCCGTTTCGGCCTTGGCGGTGATTTGGGCGGCCTGGGTAACACCATCGGCCCGAATCCGGGCGGCCTCTGCGTCGGCATCGGTCTGAATCTTGTTGGCCTGCTTCCGGGCGTTTGCCAGAATGGTGTCGATATCCTTCTGCCGGTCGGCGGACATTTGCTCAAAAATGCTGTTGAGGTTGTTGGTGGGCAGGGACAAGGTCATAATGCTCACATCCACTACGTCGATACCGTAGTTCTGGGAGCAGCTTTCCCGGACCCGCTGGAAGATCTCCTGCTGAATCTCATCCATCTGGATTTCCGCAGGATTGGTGGACACCAGAGCCGCCAGGTCATAGGCACCCAGGGTGCTGTTGGTGGCGCTGTACACCTGATCGCCGATGTAGGTTTCGGCGGAGTTGCTGACACCCACCCGATTGTGGTAGAGCACCGGGTCCTGAATCTTCCACACCACGTAGGACTGCAAAATCACGTTTCGCTTATCCCGGGTGGTGGTTTCCAGCCGTCCGGAGCGGAGATACTGGAGCCGTCCGTCGTAGGTTACCACGGTTTCAAAGGGCCAGGGAAGCTTTAAGTACACACCGGAATGGGTGATTTCCTGCCGGACTGCACCCAGCCGCAGAATCACGCCGGTGCTGCCTTCCCGGACCACCGCAGTGAATCCGAACCAGAAGAGCACCAGGGCCACCACGGCGGCAATGAGGTAGCGAAGGATTTTTCCGGAATACCCATGGGCACCCTTTTTTATGGTTATTTTCTGAAACATTCCATTGAACCTCTCTTTTTAAGATGGAATTTTCCCCAGATACAGGTGGGAACTGTCAACACCGTCGCCGACAATCACCAGGGACGGGTACTCGTAGGCTTTTTGCAGTGCTTCCAGATATTTATAGTAGCGATAGTCGGGACTGTCGGATTCCACACTTGCCATAAACTCGGCTACGGCAGCCTGGGCGGCGGCAATGTCGCTGTAGCTCTTGGCGGTGGCGGCATTGACATCGGTGTCATAGGCGGTCTGGGCTTCCTCCAGAACCTTGGCGGCTTGGGCCTGGGCATCCAGAAGGATTCGCTCTGCGTCGATTCCGGCGCTGATAATCTGTTGATACACCTCGGCAACCTCCACAGGGGGATGGATGCTTTCAATGACCACGTCCACGATTTCCAGTCCTGTGTCATAACGGGCAATCCGCTCCATCAGCTCCTGCCGGAAGCTTTCGGAGAAGGCCACCCGGTCCAGAGCCAGAAGACTTTCCAGATTTGTGGTGATGGTTCTGGCGGTGATGACTTCATATGCGGCGGATTCCAGCAGAGATTCCGGGGAATTGCTGCAAGTGAGGTAGCGGTGGAGGTCTCCAATCCGAAATTCAATCCGCAGGTTGATGGAGACCAGCTCGTTTCCGCCGCCTAACAGCAGCTTGCTTTCGTCGCCGCCGTGGTTTTCTGTCCAGAGGTTGTCTCCTTTTTCCTCGTCGGTGGTGTAGCCAATGGTGATCTCCTTGAGGCTTTCCGTGTCGTACACATCCACGCTGTCAAAGGGCCAGGGGAGAATCATGTGCAGGCCGGGCTGTAAGCTTTCCTGGGAGAGCTTTCCCAGACGGTAGAGGGCACCCCGCTGGGTGGGGGCAATCTGGACAATGCCAGTGCTGAGCCAGAGAATCAGCAGGGCGGTGAGGAAGGTATAGGGGAGAAGCTTTTTCACCAGAGAGATGCTCCAAAGGGAGCGCATGGTGATGCCGGTATTCTCCTCTAAATAGGTGAGCAGATCCAGGTCGCCTTTTTTCCGGCGGTGCACGATCAGGCGCAAATCCGGGTGGGTGAGCAGCTCGCCTTTCATGGCGCGGATGCCGTAAAAAACAGCCAGCACCACAGATTGAAGGGCAAAGTATACCAAAAGAATACGGTAATACTGGCGATAGATCCGGGCAAGTCCCAGCATGGGCATGGCGGAAGTGACCGCGGCACCCAGGAAGAGAAACTTGTTCACACAGATGTGGCTGCGCAAAGTGGCAAGCAGACAGCTCCATCGGCCTTCCGGGGCATCCTTTAACAGATGCCCGCACCAAATGTCCAGCACCAGCAGCAGGAAAAATCCCACGGTGAAGACCACGGGAATGTAAATGCTGATCGGGTGGTGGAAGAAGGGAATCCGCTTCTTCCAGAACCAGAGATGGTAGGGAACCAGGATCCCGAACAGAAGCAGGGTTTTGCAGCACAGGGGGTGCCGGACGATGGCTTCATAGATCTTCCGTCCCGCAAGATACCCCCAGTAGAGAAGCCGGGATATCCGCTTCTTTTCCTGGGGCTCCGGTCTGGGGCTTGGCAGCCTGGGAAGGTCCAGCGCCAGCAGGGAAACCGCCAGGAGGGGCTGGAGAAAAATGGCGATGAGGGCCCGGCCGGATGGGTAGGGGAAGAAATAGAAAAAGAGCATCAGCTCCCCTGCCATGGCATAGAGGAGCAGCACCAGCAGACGCAGACTGCTGCGCGTTTGCGCTGGAGGATTATTTTTGGTATATTCCATGAATATTCTCCTTAAAATCTGTAAAACCCGAAGAAGCTGAGAGGAAATCCCAAACCGGAAGGGGAGACCCGTCTCAGGATTCGGCGCTTTTTTCACAAAATAATGGTAATACAAAGCGGGCAAAAAATCAAGGTGGATTATACAGCCCCTGTCCGTGACAGAAAGATTCACAAAATGATTGGAAAAAAATCTCCAGAAACAGGAATGGAGAAGATTGCTTTTTTTGCCGAAACAGAGTACAATAAAAAAACACCTTATGGGGTGTCAACGAAGATTATTGAGGAGGATAAAAAATGCGCAAAATCTTAAGTGCAGTTCTGGTGCTTATGATGCTGGTTTCCCTGATGGTTCCCGGTGTCTCTGCAGCAGAAGCAAAGTCGGACGACATTGTGATTCTTTACACCAATGACGTTCACACCTATGTGGACAAGCCTCTGGGCTATGATGTCCTCAAGTCCATCAAGGACGATCTCAAGACCCAGTACAAGAATGTTCTGCTGGTAGATGCCGGCGACCATGTTCAGGGTACCGCTTACGGCTCCATGGACAAGGGCGAGCACGTGGTAAAGCTCATGAACGCTGCCGGCTATGATGCCGCTTCTCTGGGCAACCATGAGTTCGACTACGGCATGGAAGGCTGCCTGCAGGTTCAGCAGTGGGCTGAGTTCCCCTATCTGGACTGCAACTTCTACCACGAGGAGAACGGCGTTCGGGGCGACAATGTTCTGGACAGCTACAAGATCTTCGACTGCGGTGAAGAGAAGGTCGCCATTGTGGGCGTCCTGACCCCTGAGTCCTTTACGAAGTCCACTCCCGCCTACTTCCAGGACGAGAATGGCAACTACATCTACGGCATTGCCGGCGGTGAAGACGGCGCTGCTCTCTATGCAGACGTGCAGAAGGCTGTAGACGAGGCCCGTGCTGAGGGTGCAACCAAGGTCATCGGCCTGGGCCACCTGGGCATCGACCCCTCTTCTGAGCCTTGGACCTCTACTTCCACCATCCAGAACGTTTCCGGCCTGGATGCATTCATCGACGGTCACTCTCACTCCGAAGTGAAGAACGAGACTGTGAACGGCAAGGACGGCAAGCCCGTTGTCCTGACCCAGACTGGTTCCTACTTTGACAACATCGGTATGCTGGTGATTCATGCCGACGGCTCCATCGAGACCGACCTCATCACCACTTCTCCCATTGAGGAGCCCGATCTCGACGAGAACGGCGAGGTCAAGAAGGATAAGCACGGCAACGACAAGATGAAGGTTGTTGGCTACAACATCGCTTCCGACCTCTACAAGGGCGAGTATGTTGCTGACGCTGCTGTCCAGGCTCAGGAAGAACAGTGGGTTGACGCAATTCAGACCCAGCTGGGCGAGGTCATCGGCAAGACCGACCTGACCTTCGACAACTTCGACGGCGAAAACCGTCTGGTCCGCAGCCAGGAGACCAACACCGGCGACTTCGCTGCTGACGCTCTCTACTACCTGTTCGACAACATGGACCTGGACGTGGACGTTGCCATCATGAACGGCGGCGGCGTGCGTAACAAGGCTGTCACCGGCGACATTTCCTACCTGACCTGCAAGAGCATCCACACCTTCGGCAACGTTGCCTGCCTGCAGACCGTTACCGGTCAGCAGCTGCTGGACGCTCTGGAGTGGGGCGCTCGTACTGCCGGCACCGGCGAGGAGTGCGGCGGCTTCCTGCAGGTTTCCGGTATCACCTACAAGATCGACGGCGAATGGCCCGAGTCCCTGCAGAAGGACGAGAAGGGCGTTTGGATCGGCGGTCCTACCGGCGGCTACCGTGTCCATGATGTGAAGGTCTACAACAAGGAGACCAACGCATGGGACGACCTGGACCTCACTGCCAACTACAACCTGGCTGGCTATAACTACACCCTGCGTGAGATGGGCGACGGCTTCAATATGTTCAGCGGCGCTGTGAATGTTCTGGACTACGTGATGGAGGACTACATGGTCCTGGCTAACTACGTGAAGGCATTCCCCGAGGGCGTTGTAGAGGCTTCCAACTCTCCCCTCACTGCTAAGTACTCCGAATTCAACGTGGATTACAGCACTGTGAACGGCTCCGGCCGTATTGTCATGGAGGCTGCCCAGCGTGAGGAGCCCACTGAGGCTTCCACCGAGGCTGCTACCCAGGCTCCCGAGACCCAGGCTCCCACCACTGCTCCCGCTGCCCCTGAGAAGGCTGAGAGCAATGTGGGCATGACTGTGGGCATCATCCTGGCAATCCTGATCCCCGTGATTGTGATTGTTGTGGTGGTTCTCAAGAAGAAGAAGGATCAGAAGTAAGATTTTCCTTCTC